>JAQSDT010000567.1 GCA_029946075.1 bacterium
GCTGATCGTTTGGCTCGGTCGGGGTGCCACCCGGTTGGCACCCCCCCTCTTCAGATGCAGTTTCTGCATAGCTCTCGGGCTCGTCGCCTTCATTGTCGCGCGTGGCGTTTTCGAAGGCATAATCGTCCCGGTCGAGCAATACCCGGTACGCATAGGAGCGCGACGGCTGCTTGCCGGCGGCCTCGACCTCGGCATCAAGGCGCTTCTTCTCGATCCAGCCGGCATCGGCGAGCCGATCCATCGAATTCTGCAACGAGCCGCGAGAGCACCTGATCTCGCGGCTCATCTTGACCTGGCTGCGGATACACCAGCCGGCCTTGTCGGTATGGCGGCCGAGCAGGCAAAGCACCTGCAGGTCGCGCGGCTCCAGCGACGGGTCCGTAACGGCGCCTGCCGGGATGATGGAAAGTCGGGGACTGCTCAAAGGGTAGCCTGTGCATAAGTCGGAGAATGGGGACAAACAGCCCTGAAAACGCGTCCGGCGGGCGACGAGGGCTTGTCACCGTGAGACCATGGGATTGTGGAAAACCCTGCCGTCATGACGGCACGATCGTGCAGGAAGGCAGCGGAACGTCGCGGAACTGCCGGTCAGAACCGGCAGCGCGCCATTCCCGCCAGGCGCCGCCGCCCGGCTGCATCACAGTGATTTTGACGACGCCGCAGACCACGCAGGTGCGCTCGGTTTGTTCGAGACGCCCGCGCGCCGGATCCTTCGGCGTGGTTCTAGCAGCGTCGAATATATGCGGCGGCCTTCGTTTCGGCGGCGGAAGGTGCGTAACGTGATCGTCGGGTTGATCGTTCATTTCGACCGCTCCAGGTAGGCCCGCGCCAGCGCCTTCATCCGGCTGTCATCAGCCGAGACCTGGACCACGCCGCGCTTCGGATCGACGATGCCGTGCGCCTGGCTCGCCTTCAGGCCCTGCAACGCAGCAATCACCGGATCACTGCCGCCGTCGGCAACGACGTAGATTTCCGTGATCGGATCCTTGCGCGCGTGCGGACGAAGGCGGCCCGCGAGCTGCTTGTGCACCTCGCGCGACCAGTCGAGCTCGCCGTGTACGACCGTCGAGCAGCGATGCTGCAACCCATCAAGCCCAGCTCCGGACCGCAACGACATGATGATGCAGTCCGTCTCGCCGGTCATGAAGGCGCGCTTGACGGCGTCCTTCTGCTTCGGCGTTTCCGTGCCCGTGTAGAGCATCGGATTGTAGGCCTTCAGTTCCTCGAGCCAGATATCGTAGACGTCGCGGTGCCAGCCGCCGAGAATGACCGGCACCTTGGCTTCCAGCAAAATCTTGACGTAGGCTGCAACGTGCCGCGCCTTGGCGACACCGGTGACACGGCGCGCGTACATGTCGAGTTCGCGCGCGGCCTGCCCGCGCTCGGAGAACGATCCCTCCAGCACCTTCTGCGCCAGCAGCCTCGCGAACGCCTCGTCGGCCGCAGCCACCTCTTCGTCATAAGGCACGTCATGGATGATGCGGTTCGGCGGCGGCCCCTTGCCGACCTCGCGCAGCAGCAGGTTGATGTCATAGAGATGGGCGCCGAGCGCCGCGGAATCCTTGACGATCATCTTGCCGTCGTCGGATGTACACCACTCGCGAACGAACTCGTCGCGCGAGCCCAGCACACCCGGCTCGATGATATCGACGATGTTGAACATCTCGCCGCCGTAGCCGAAGACCGGCGTTGCCGACAAGCCAATGCGCATCGAGGCGTTGTCGGCGAACACCTTTGCGGAGCCGCCCTTCATGGTGCCCGTGCCGTGCCGCAGTTCCTGCACCTCGTCGAAGATGACGGAGGCGAAGCGACCCGTTGCCGCCGTATCGGTCCAGCCGAAGATGTTGGTGTATTTGAAGATGTAACAATCGACGACCGGCAGGACATAATGCTGCGCCCCCTGAACGACATGAGACGTCAGCGTCGTGAACTGCTGGATGAAGTCGCGCTGCCACTGAATGGCGAGCTGCGGCTGCACGATGATCGCCACGGGCAGGAAACGCGGGTCCATGACGCTCGCGATCGCGGCCAGCGTCTTGCCGAGGCCGACATCGTCAGCAACGATCAGCCGGCCGAGCCGCCGCGCGATCTCGACGGCCCGAGCCTGGTTGGCGCGAAGCTCGAAGCCGTCGCGCAGCTGGGCCAGTTCGCCGGCCGGCGTCCAGTCCGGCTGCAGCACCTGATTGATCTCGCCGCGGATGCGCTCATAGCGAACCCGCCCCTCCGAGAGGAGCAGCCGGTCATCCGGTGACATCTGGAGCGGGTAGCGCGAGGCGAACCACTCCAACTCGGCGCGCGTTTCGTCATTGTCCGCAAAGCCGAACAGTCCGACCTGGGTCAGCGATATCCGTGGAAAGATACGCTTCACCCGGACCGCGACATGTGTTTCGAGGCCGGAGATCACCCAGCGCCGGGCATGGGATTGATATTCGATCTTGCCGTAGGTGCGATCGGCCCCGTCGCCGTCGCGCCACGCGAGCATTTCCGCCGCGGCCAGCAGTTCGTCACCCTGACTGTCGATCATCGCAGTGAGCGTCACAGCCAGCCCCTTCCCAGCGCCGCGACCGATATCGGCTTGGCGTTGATCGTCTCCGGCAGCCCGATCGGAACGTTCGTCGCCAGCACCAGTGAGCCGACGGCGTCATAGCCGCAGTAGCGCTCAACCTGCCGAAAGATCGCCCGCCGCTGCCCCTTGATCTTCACTTCGATCGCGACATCGTTCCACACGATGAAATCGACGATGTCGCGCGGGCCGAGCTGCACTTCGCGGCGGAAGTCGATCTTCAACGCCGAGAAGGCCTCAGCCATGGCGGCCTGCAGCGCCTTCTCGTCAGACAGCGGCAACCGGTGCGACGTCAATACATCGACCAGATAGCCTCGCGAGCGAACCCACGGCTCATTCATTGCGGCGGCTCCGACGTCGTCAGGATGGTTTCAACGATATCTTTCACCTCGCGCCGCCTGAACGCGCCGGTTTCAACCGCGCGCACCAGGCGCCGCGCCCATTCGGCCGGGAATCTCTTCACTTCCCGAGGTTGTCCGTCAAAGCCGATGACGGTCACCCGCTCCAGCTCGTGCGGCGTGTCACGGCGCATCGTCTCGCGCACCAGCATCACGACGGCATCAGCGACGCCGCGCTTTCGGACCACGCCGACGAGGTCAAGGCCAGCGGTCATGCGCAGACCTCGCACGCCGGGGCATTCGCCAGTTCGAGCAGGACGTCGGCGTGGCAGGGCGCCCCGACCCTGCACCAGCAGGCAAGGTTCTTGCCTCGCAATTCCGCCAAAGCATCGAAGGTCGATGGATGATTGCGAAGAGCGGTTTCTATCCACTCGCGATACAGCGTGACGGCGATCTCCGCCGTAATTGCCGGTATCTTCACGTCGCCGCTATCGAAGCCTTCGGAGACCTTGAATGGATTGCCCCACCTGCCCGGACGGCAGACGCTGACCGTGTTCGGCGGAAGCTTCGAGCCCTTGGTGCGCTGGCGCTGAATACGAACGGGTGAGGCCATCACAGCATCGCCTTCCGGCGAGAGCGTGGCGTTGCCGCTTTCAGCACTGCCAACTGACCTCGCTGCGCTGGAGTCATGTCCGGCCGCTCGGCCTCGACATCCTCGTCAGGTTCGCGATGGATGACGCCGCTGGCAGGCTCGGACGGCAGCAGTGCCGCTATCGCGCTTTCCGAATCCTGAAACGCAGGCTTCTCAACCGGCCTATAGGCGAAGCCGACAAGCTGGTAGACGCCGACCGTGACGCCGGGTCGTTCTGCGGCGTAGTTTTCCGCCGCAGCCTTCGCCGCATCCATATCCGGACAGTGAAGCGGGCTGCCGCTCGGTGGGATATAGAGCAGCACGCGAGGCGCGCGCGGCGGCGGACTGTTCACGTCGATTGATGTCATGAACCGGGGCAAATCCATCACAGCATCCCCAGCGCTTGCATGTACGTCTCCAGGATCGTCTCCTGCTCCGCCCGCTCGTTGGCATCCTGCTTGCGCATCCGGATCACGGTGCGCAGCGCCTTGACATCGAAACCGTTGCCCTTGGCTTCCGCAAAGACGTCGCGGATGTCGTCGGCGATGGTCTTTTTCTCCTCCTCCAGCCGCTCGATCCGCTCGATAATCGCCTTCAGCTGATCCTTGGCGAACCGAACCGCCGGTTCGTCGCGGACAGCTGCCGCCACTGCCATAG
Organism: bacterium; assembly: GCA_029946075.1. Classification (GTDB taxonomy): domain Bacteria; phylum Pseudomonadota; class Alphaproteobacteria; order Rhizobiales; family Xanthobacteraceae; genus Bradyrhizobium. The sequence continues at coordinate 4,190 of JAQSDT010000567.1, forward strand.
CCATGTATTCTCTCCCTTAAAGCGGCTCGATCTTCCAGCCGGCGTCCTTCAGTGACCGCAGCACCAGCGACACGACCGCATCGCCCGGATCGACGAACCTATCCGGCTTCCAGCGCGCCGAGGTCAGGGCAATCGCGATGGCTTCCGAAGGCGTGACCGTCGGCGCCGCCGACGGCTTGCGCAGGATGGTCGCGACCTGGTCGATCAGCAGTTGGCGCGTGGAGCGCTTTGAGGAAGCGGTCATAGTCCGACCTCCTGCAAGAAGCCTTCAAGCCCCAACGGCTTTTCTGAAACGCGGAAGTAATCGCGGATCAATTGCCAGTTTTCAGCGAACGCCGACGTAATCCGCCCCTCCAGGTAAGAGGCCGTGCCGCGCGAAATTGGGGCGCCAGAACGGAGTCTCCGATCGATCAGTTGCAGCAGGCGCCTCTCTCGGCGGCGCAATTGCCGAAACCGAGCGCGTACAGGCTGGGGTAACAATTTCCAGCATTTGCTGCAGACGATATCGGTATCGCCGAATTCATCTGCAGGCGCGGTCCGCCCGCAGTGCGGATTGACGCAAGGCAGCCGCCCGGGACGGGTCATGCTTCAGGCTCCATCATGTCCGGGGGGGGGGGGGTATTGGCAGCATCGAAGCTTGCCAGATCGAACAGCGCCGGCGTCGCCAGCTTCTCTTCCGCCGAGTGCAGATAATGCACGCCGTCGAGGAAATAGGTCGCCGACAGCTCAGTCGCAGCGCCCTTGCGCCCCTTCAGCAGCGCCCGATAGGGCACGGTCATCAGCCCGCCGAACGGATCGAACACCAGGTCGCCCGCATTCGAATAGCGCTCGATCAGGCGATCGACGATGTCGAACTGCAGCGGACACAGGTGCATCTCCTGCCCCTTGCGCGCCTGCATCATGTTGAGCGTGCGCATCCGGTTGACGTCAGTCCACACGTCGGGGTGCGAGGATCCCGGAGCAATCGCCATGAACGTCGCCGGCAGCGTGCCGGTCCGCTCGATCGCCTCGCCGATCGTCACATGCGCCTCGAAATCGTAAATGCGTTCGGCGGAGGTTTTTGCGAACCATTTTGCAAGGTCGGCCGAGGAATGCTCAGCGAACTCCTCCGGCGTCAGGAACCGGTTGCCGCTCGATTTCCACAAGCCGTGCGCATCGATCTGCCACCTGGCGCGCGTATAGTCCTCTTTCGACTTGGTGACGGGCACGTCCGCATAGGAGCGCGAACGGTCGCTTTGCGGCTTGCGCAGCAGCAGGATATATTCCGGCATGCCGCAGCCCATCTTCGTGCCGTCCTTGGCGTTCTCGCTCCAGCCGAGCCGATAGGTCTGGTTGTTTTCCCGCACCACGTCGGTGACGACCGTAATCATGCCGAGGTACTGAAACCCGTGCGCCCGGTAGTGCATGATCGCTTCGGCATGGAACGGCTCGACCGTCGGCACGCCCTGCCCGGTCACGGCGCCGAAGCGAATGCGGTCCTTGACGTGGCAGCAAAACAGCCGGCCCGGCTTCAGCATCCGCAGCAACTCGGTCGACAGGAAATCCATCTGCGACCAGAAGTGCGCATTGTCGTCGCTGTGGCCGAAATCGCGGTAGGACGGCGAATATTCGTATTGTTGCCCGAACGGGATCGACGACACGATCAGATCGACCGAGTTCTCCGGCCAGGCGCGACACTCCTCGACAGCGTCATTGTTGATGGCGACGAAGTTCTGCCCTTTCACCTCGACCCGCTTGACACCGATCGAGCGCAGCAGCGCATCCCGGAGCGGCAGCGCGTTGAGGCCGTGCCGGCGGATGATCTCCGACATGCGACGACGCATCTCGGCATCCAGCGCCCACTTTTCTTCCAGCGCGCTGCGGCCGGCCCGCATGTCCTCGGCGTAGATAATGTCGATCTGGACCGGATGCGCCTGCCCGAACCGCTGTAACCGATACAGCGACTGGATGAAGTCGTTGAACTTGTAGCCGTCGCCGGGCATGCCGACATAGATGGCGCGGTGACAGTGATACTGGAAGTTCGATCCAGAGCCGGACAGGATCGGTTTGGTTGCAAAATACTTGAGCCGGCCTTCCTCGAATTCGTGCAGGTGACGTTCCCGCTCGTCGAGGTCCATGCTGCCCATGATGGCGACCACGCCCGGCAGCGCCTTCTCGATTGCTTCCCGCTCGGCTTCGAGGTCGTGCCAGATCAGGAACGTCGCGTCCGGATCCTGCGCGATGATCTCGGTCATCTTCGCGATCCGGGCCGGCAGGCTGTCGCGACGGGCCTTGGCCGACTCCTGCAATGACGTCGCGCCCTTGCGGAACAACACAGCCTGCCCGTCACGCTCCGGCTCAGCCTGCGAATGATCCGCTGGCAATTCGTGGTAACGCACATCGGCCGGCGGCATCTCGTAGCCGTCGTCGGAATAGCCGAGATCGCTGGGACGCTGCAGGAACGCTGCCCAGGAGTGCATCCACATCCAGAACTCATCGACTTTGTGCGGATACAGCGTCAGATCGCCGGCCTTCTCGGAATTGCGCTGGAAGAAGCGCGTCAGGGCAAGTCCCGTATCCATCACGCCGAGAAAGCCCGAATAGTGGATCAGCTCCTTGTAGCGGTTCGGCGACGGCGTCGCGGTCGCCACCAGCTTGAACGTCACCTTGGCGAACAGCGGCAGGAACTCCTGAAAGGTCTTGCTGCCATAGCTGCGCAGTACACTGGCTTCGTCCAGCGATGTCGCCTCAAACAGGTTCGGGTCGAGCTTGCCCTCCCGAATGCTTTCGTAATTGGTCAGAAAATGCACCACGCCCTGCGCTGCCAGCGTATCGACCTCCGCATCGGTCCGGACGAAGCGGATGTCCATGCCGAGCTGCAGCGCTTCCTTGATGAAGCCGTGGCGCACGCCGAGCGGGACGACGTTGAGTGTCCGGCCGCCGGTTTGACGCTGCAGCTGCCGGCACCATTCCAGCTGCATGGCCGTCTTGTGCAGGCCGAAGGACGCGAAGATCGCAGCGCAACCGAGCCGCAGCGCCCAGACGACGAGATCCTTGCAATGTGGCTTCAGCCAGGGATGCAGATCGTCCCGCGGCACCTCGATGCCGCGCAGCGGCGCGGTAACGACCTTACCCTCGATAAATGCGTCATAGGACGGCCAGTCGATCGCAAGATCGTCATCATCCGAAAGCGCCAGCGAGCCGCCGTCTAATCCCGCCTCACGGCCGGGATCGACCTCAGCACTGCTGAGAGCCTTCGTAACCGGCGGCTCGCTAACTTCCGTGGCTGCGCCAATTGGCGCAGGCTCACATGCCATGCAATTCACATCCGCCTTCGCTGAAGCATCCAGATTGGCAATGGTCGAGCCCGCGCCGGGGGATGACGGCGCGGGCTCCAATCGCAGCGCCGTCTGGGGCCCGGCGTCTGCGACGATCGACGCGGGGTTACCCTCCGGCGCGTCGGAAGCTTTGTCCGCAATGATCTGCGACCACTTTTCCAGCGTATTGTTCGCTGGATCGTTCGCGATCGAATGAACGACCGCTTTTTGTTCCTTTGCGGACTTGCCTCGCTTCCGGACCGACTTTGCCGGTTTGTCTGCGGAAACTGGATTGCTGGCATTCGCTGTGACGATCGACTGGCCTCTCCCGTCCACTTTCTCCGGCAGATGATCGAATTTCTGCCAATGCGCCTCAATCGCGGCATTCATCCGCTCGTGCGAGCCGTACTTGTAGGAGAAGGTTTCACCGCAGCTGCAGGTGCCGAGCGTGACCATCTGACCGTTGATGATCGGATTGGTCATGCTGAAGCTGTGATCCGCCGGGAACGCCTTGCGGGCGCGGTTTGCTTCAGCCAATTCCCTGACGACGGGGTCCGTGATATGCTGATCCGGATTAGCTGATTGATCGCAGCTTTCAGTCGGTTGGGCGACCAGCGACTGAGCCCAGCGGATGACGGCATCGCCGTATTCCTTCGACCACTGTGTGCCCTCGCCGGCCTCATGGCCCATGTAGGACCGTGCACGGCGCACAACCTCATCGACAGCATCCTGCAGCGCATCTTCCCGGCTGATGAACCAGACCACGACGTCGGTCCGAAACCCGGGCGGGTGTGCTAGCCATTTGCCGTTGTCGAGTTCGAGAACGCCGATCCGCGCCGCCGGCGAGCGGTAACGCGGATTATCGTGTTCGAACATCTCGCCCTGGTCGTCGCGAAAAGCGAGACCGCCGATGCCAAGCGGGGGCTCCCCTGCGGCGTTGCGCAAGATGACAGGCGTTTTAGCGACTGCTGCGGTCATGATCCCCTCCCCGACAATCCGAGGCTGCGGATCAAATTGGCGCTGTCGGCCCAGCCGGCGTGACCCAGCCAGGCGGCGATGAATTTGCGCAGACGCTCATGGTCACCCGCGGCGCGGTAGGCCGCGATCTTTCGCCGCGCCCGCGTCACACTGTCCTTGCGCAGCAGTTTGTGGCTGGCCCAGATCCGGTAACCGAGGAAGTTGATGCCACGCGAGACCGGCGCGACCTGCCATTTCGAGAAACGCAGGCCCAGATGATCCCGGGAATATTCCTCGATCGCGATCTTCACTTTCGCCAGGTGAGCAGAGTTCGCGCCGAGCACGACGAGGTCGTCCATGTAGCGATACCAAAGCCGCTCACCCAGCGTCTGCTGTAGATACCGGTCAAGCGTCGCGCCGGTGTAGAGATTGGCGAAGATCTGCGACGTCAGACTGCCGATCGGCAGTCCAATGCCAAAGCGGGGCACCATCGCCCCGATCAGGCGCAGCGTCAGGCGGCAGGAAATCTTCGCCTCGATGAGTTGCCAAAGTACCGGCCGCTCGATCGAGGCGAAGTACGCGGAAAAATCCGTCTTCAGGAAATGGGTAGCGCCGACCTCTCGCCGCAGCTCGCTCTGCAACTGCACGACGCCGGCATGAGTGCCCTTCCCCGGCCGGCAGGCGAAAGCGCGTGGTAGCAGCGCGCTATCGAAGATCGGCGCAACGACAAGGCAGAGCGCCTGCTGCGCCACACGGTCGCGGAACGGCAGCGCCGAGATCAGTCGCTTCTTGGGATCGAAGATATGGAACTCATGCGGCGTTCCAGCGACGTAACTGCCATCTGCCATCTCGCGGGCGAGATCGGCAAGGTTGAGCGCGGAAAATTCCTTGAACTCGAGATAGCCAGGCGTGAGGCGCTTTCCGGCGGCGGTCAGCCGCAGCGCCGCCTCCATGTTGCGCGGTGAGACAATCCTGCCGATCAGGTTGCGATATCGCCTGGCCATCATGAATCCCGAATGAGAGCCGGCCGCGGGTCTCGACATCAGCCTTAATGCGCTGCTGCTACGCCCCGTTCTGCCGGACCGTGAAGTGTGTTCGCCTAAGCAGGACCTGCGAGCTGACCACCAGCCTTGGCTGAATGTGATCCGCCGGCGCGACCGTGATCGTTGCCGAGCGAACATCCGCAAAAGGTCGTCACTGCGGCCCCGAGCGCCCAAGTTCTCGTTCGAATTGTCGGGCCAGTTGTCGACGATCGCGTAACGCGAGCCCGCGTTGCCGTCGTTCAACCAGGAGCCGCCAAAGATGGACGCACGCGGCTGCATCATTTCCCCGCCTGCCCTATCGAACGGCTTGCGCCGCCCGAATTCTTTTTATCGATGTCACCGTTCGCGGACGGCTTCGCGAAGCGCTCAGCCTGCTCGGGTGCCTTCAGCTTCCGCTGCCACGCATTCAGCATGCGGCCCGGCTCAGCCAGCAGCGCCAGCGCTACTTCATGCTGTTTCGGACCGACGATCCTGATAGTGTGGTTGCTGAGGAAGCGAAGGTGAGACCGCAAGGTCGCGAACTCGGCATCGACGGCGTAGAGCCGCGAGACCTGTCTCGACTTGGCGGCGTGATATAGGCCTCCGATCGGCGCAAACAGCGTCGCCAACACGGCATCCCGAAGGACACCGTGACGCCGCGGCGCGTTCTGCAGGATCGGATAGAGATAGCTCACGAAGGCCTCATATTTTTCGACGATCGCCAGAGCGTCGACTGCGGTGTTTTCGTCCCTGACGATTGTCATCGTGCCGGCTCAGCCGCTGGCGCTGTCGCGCCAGCTAAACAGGTTGCAGGTGGTCACTGCGGCCCCGAGCGCCCAAGAGCCCGTCCGAAGTGGCGGGCCAGAAGTCGACGACCGCGTAACGCGAGCCCGCGTCGCCGTCGTCCAACCAGGAGCCGCCAAAGATGGACGCACGCGGCTGCAAGCTTCCGTCGTGGCCCCACACCCACATATTGCCGGTCGCCTGCATGCCGCCGACCTGACTTGTGCGGCGCGCATCAAGACCGGTGCTCGCCGGATCAGATCCGCAAGCTGAGCGTTCCTTCACGCCCACAGCGAAGGCGCGAAACTCCGCCTCGCTCATCAGGCCTTTGCCATGATGGGCCATGATCGCTTTGGCGGTCGCGTAGTCGAGCTTGTGAAAAAGCTGCCCGCGCGGGTCAAGCGGCAGATCGCGGCCGTCGGCGATCGTGACGCCGAACCGGCTGGTGCCTTCCGTCAGATGATTGACGCCGAGCAGGTAGATATCGGCCCAGAATTTCAGGCCATCGCGCCCGACCAGCGCCATGCCGCGCGGATCCGGACAAGCGGGCCGGAAGGTGAGGTCCCAAACTGAATTCGGATTGATCGCTGCAAATTCATCGCCGCCCTCGTTCGCCAACGCGTTGCCGCCAGGCGCAAAGTGAAAGCCACCGATGCAGCCTTCACCTGCTGGAATCTTCGACCCGCAAGCGCGTAATGCGGTCGGAAAACCGTTGTGAATGACGATGCCGTAATCGGCGCCGACCTTGAGTTCATGGCCCTTGGGAAATCGCACTTCGCAATTTGTCTTGAACCACTGGCCGGGGACGCCGGTCGAGGCCCGGATGGCAATGGATCGCGGACCGGCCACGATGAAAGCCGGTTCATCCGGATCGGCCTTGACCAGACGATCGCTCATTTCACGTTCAACTCGTTTCGCACGTGCAGTCATGTGTCGGATCTCCAAATGTGTGCCGGGCTAACCGGCGGAAACGTCAAGGCGCCGGCGCTGTCGCGCCAGCTAGACACGCTGCAGGTGGTCACTGCGGCCCCGAGCGCCCAAGCCCACGCCCGAATAGCCGGGCCAGAGGTCGACGATCGCGCAACGCGAGCCCGCGAGGCCGTCGTTCAACCAGGAGCCGCCAAAGAAGGACGCACGCGGCATATCCGGGTCGCCATCATGGCCCCAGACCCACATATTCCCCGTCGCCTGCATGATGCCGAAACGGCTGGTGCGCGGCGCGTCGAGGCCGGTGCTGCGGGGATTCCCGCTACGCGCGGTCTTCTCGGTCACGCCGAACGCAGCGGCAAAGAATTCCTCGACACTGAGCAATCCCTTGCCGTGCGCGGCCATTACAGCCGCTGCCGTCTCATAGTCGAACTTCCGGTAACGCTTGCCGGCAGCCTTCGGGCAGTCGTCACCGTCAGCGATGGTGACATCGAACCGGCTGGTGCCATCGCGATCGCAATCGGCGCCCGCGAGGTAAATGTCGCACCAGAACTGACCACCAGGCGCCTGCACGAGGGCCATTCCGCGCGGATCCGGACAAGCGGGCCGGAAGTTCAAATCCCACAGCGAGCAGTGATTAATGGCGGGGACGTCGTCGCCACCGCTGCGCGCCGCGGCATTGCCGCCCGGCGCGAAGTGAAACCCGCCGATGCAGGAACTGGCGACCGGCGGCGCATCGACCCGCGCTGCGACCGCGATGCCATCGACAACCGTGACGGCATAATCCGCGCCGGTCTTCAGACCATCCACCGGCATTGCGACATCCCGGTCGATCTCGAAGCGGGTGCCGCAAAAGCTGGTGCCGGCCTTGATGACGAGGCTGTCGCGGCCGGTTGCCTTGAGGACCGCGGAGGCCGGATCCGTCTTGATCAGCAGCGGCAGCGCCGCTGCGTCGGCCGTGGTTTTTTCCAGAGCATTCATGTGTCAGGTCTCCATCGGGTTTGCAGGGAAAAACCGGCTTACCCGGCCGGTCAGGGGAAGATTTTTCAGGCTACGCAACGCGCGGGCGATCACGGCTTCTGCGACCATCCCGACGATCGCCAGCACGAACGCGGCGGCGAACAGTGAGGCCACGATGAGCAGCACGATTTCGGGCCTCATTCGGCAGCCTCCATGAACTGCGGCGCCGGCTCGGCATCGCGTGGGGCGTAGTTTGCGGCAACGAGGGCTCTTGCCATCGGCGGACAGACGCTGTTGCCGCACTTGCTGACCTGCTCGGTCTTGGAAATCGGCGAGCCATCGGGCTTGCGGTCGATGACGTAAGTTTCCGGAAAGCCCTGGGCGCGGAACAGCTCGCGCGGCGTCAACATCCGCATGCCGATATCGGTAATGACGCAGATGATGCCGTCGATCTCGACAGTGACGAACTCGCGTTCATCCCAAAGCCCGCAGCGGCGCAGCAAATCGGCGACCTGGCGCGCACGGGCTTCATGTTCGGGAAGGAAGGGAGGAATATCGACCAGCGCGTGGACGAAGCCGAACCGGTCCTTGGTGGTGACCGTATGCAGGGGCTCGCCGAGCTGCGGATCCTGATCGGCGCCGTAATATTTCTGCAGGAAGGCGGCAGACAATTGCGTCTTGCCCTGCCCGTCGGCCATCACGGTCCGTGCCGGCTCGTCCATCGGACTGCCGACGCCGGTCCCGAACTGGCGCAGCAGGTTGGCCGCGACGAGGCCCTGATGCGAACCCGAATGCAGCACGGTCGATATCGGTTCATCCGCGCCTCGGCCGACGTGCCCCTCACCGGTTCGTCCGTCGATGTTGTTCTGTGCCATGAAGGCTGCGACGACAGCCTGACCCGCGCCGCCGGCCGTGACCGTATGTGTCGGCTCGTCTACGCCCTGAAAGGGCTTTTCGGCGTTTCGCATCGTCATCAGATGCGGCGCAACCACGCCGATCGGCGCGGCGCCGCCGGGGCGTTTGAGGAACGAATTCGCCGTGACCGTCGGCGCCGGTTCGTCAATGCCGCTGCCGATGCTGTTGGCCCGGAACTTCGTCAGGTGCGGGGCGACCAGCGCATGCTTTACCCCGCCGGCGACGACGGTACCGAGCGGCTTGTCGAGGCCCGGCACACGCGGCTCCTGCCCCTTGCGCTCGCCATAGCCGGTCTGCACCAGCGTCGGCACGATGATCTGGTTCTGATCTTTCGCCGATGCCGTGACGGTGTGAAGCGGATCGCGGGCATCGCGGACGCTGCCGCCCTGCTGAGCCGCGCTGATGAACGGCGTCACGACGACGCTGTCGGCCTTCGCCGTCAGGGTTTGCGCTGGCTGGTCGATGCCGCGCGGCTCGGTCTGGGCCATTCGTCCGCCGACGCCGGCGACGAACGGGGTAACGATCGCCTTCTCACCACGATGGGCGCCAGTAACCGTTGCGACCGGCTCGTCGATGGATTCAGTGCGTTCGCCACCATGAGGCGTCAGGCTGACCAGGAACGGTCGCACAGCCTCCAGCACATAGCGATTGACGCCCTTGGCGATCCGGGTCGTGGTGGCCGTTTGCAGAGGGCGCACGGCCCTCAGGCCGTATTCGGCCATGATATCCGCCGACGTCGCGAAGATCGACGGGCACGGCAGCGACCAGTCGATGATCCCAGCCGCGACCAGCGCCCGCTTCAGCGGCGGCTCGATCGTCTCGACCTCGGCACGGCCGTCGCGCCAGGATTTCACCAACTTGTGCGTCGCCGCCGGCCAGACGATCGGCTCGCCATCGCAGCGCGCGATCAGAAACAGCCTTTTCCGGATCGTCGGCGCGCCGTAGTCGCAGGCGCGAAGCTCGCGCCATTCGACGGCGTAGCCGAGGAGCTCCAGCTCCGCCACCCAGCGCTTGAAAGTAGCACCCTTTTGAACCGGGCACGGCTTGTTGTCGGCGCCGAGCGGCCCCCACGTCTGGAATTCCTCGACATTCTCCAAAAGAATGAGCCGCGGTCGCACCGTATTGGCCCAATGAACCACCACCCAGGCCAAGCCGCGGATTTTCTTTTCGACCGGCTTGCCGCCCTTGGCCTTGGAGAAGTGCTTGCAGTCCGGCGAGAACCACGCGAGCCCGACCGGGCGACCTTCCGTCACCTCGAACGGATCGACTTCCCAAACGTCGGACACCAGATGCTTGGTCGCGGGATGATTGACCTCATGCATCGCCAGCGCAGTCGCATCATGGTTGATCGCGATGTCAGGCGACCGACCGAGCGCCATTTCGATGCCCGTCGAAGCGCCTCCGCCACCTGCAAAACTATCGACGATGAGTTCAAGCATCGGCCAGCATCCTATCCAGCGCGCTGCGGCCGGGCAGCGGGTCACCGAACACGGCGGCGGTCAGGGTGGTGTGGCGAGGCAGTTTCGCCTCCGCGATAGGTTCCTGCATGGTTACCCGTCGCTGGGCATCGTTCGTGCCGACGCTATCGCGAACCCGGCGGCGCGGGGGTGTGCCGGCCTCTCGCTTACGGAGCATCAGAAAACGTTGGCGCAACGCCAACGCCGTGCGGCCAGGGAACTGCGTGGAAATCTTCGTCCAGCCCGCCTCGCCCGCCGGACATTCGTCGCTGCAGATGCGCTTGAGCCTTGCATCCTCATCGAGAGAATATGGCGGGCTTGCCTTGCGGGCACTGTCGGCGATGCGCTTCGTCATGCTGCGGTTTCCTTCAGCGCAGAGACGTTCCCCCAGTGCCATTCGACCTGGTAGCCATTGACCTTGGAGGGCTTGGGAAACTGCCACAGCAGCTCCGGGCACGGGGCATAGGCGTGCAGTTCGCGGTCGCCGATCGCAATTGAGAAGCCCTCACACGATGCGCCGCGCACGGTCAGAATCTGTGACAGAGCCAGCGCAGCGCTTTCCAGCTTCTCGCGCGCGACGACGGGCGAGGAATTCCGCCGCGATGGATCCGCAGTCGCATCGAGGTGACCAAAGAACGTCAGCCAGTAGAACCCGTCATGGCAGGGGCCGACGATGCCGCTGTCATCCTGTGACGGATCGCAGACGATCTCGCCGTCACAGCAAACAACCGAATGATTGACGCCGTTACGGCTCTTGCCGCCTAGGATAAAGGCTGGCCGGCCGCGGGGGTTACAGGCCGCAACCGTGCTCAGGACCTCGTCAAGAGGCACTTCACCCGGGAACAGGATGTTGATGGTCGCAATGCCGCGCTCGTTGAGCCAGGCTTCGACGCGATCGTGCGCATCGTTGGCATTCTTGCCGTCCGATTGATCCATGAAATGCGGGACATCGGCGGCGTCGAGGTCCAGAACGATCGCAATTGCCGTGCGATGGCAGTCGCCGAAAATGCCGTCGGCTGGGCGATGCCGAAAAAGCTGCTTTTGCGGCTTCATACGGCATCCTTTCGCTTGCGGTTGCGGTCGAACTTCTCGCCTTCTGCGATGATCAGCGCGGCGGCGCGAACCAGATTGCGGCGGTGATCCTGCGGCTTGAACCAGTCATGATCCCAAGGCCAAAAATCCAAGGCCCCGACGCGGCCGTAGAGCGCATAGACCGCGCCTGCGGATGCGAGCGTCCCGCGAGGGTAAGCATCATCGTTTGCGAGGTCGAAACCTTCGACTTCAACCTGTCGGTGACGTTCGGCGACAGCCGCTTGCGCGAACGGCGACAGTGGCCGGCGGATATGCAGCGCCTCGAACAGGCGCCGCAGCAGATAGCTGCGCGCGATCGAGATCACCGTCATGATCAGCGCGAAGGTCAGGTTCTGCGAAAAGGAGATCGACACGCCGATCAGCGGCAGAAAGAACATCTGCGCGGCCAGCGAGATGCCGAACCCGACCATAATGTTGATCAGGCTTTCCAACATGGACATGAAGCGGGACTGTTTCATCTACGGCCCCAACACATGCTGCAGTGCTTCGAAATCAGACAAGCCGTCGATCGCGAAGTAATGGATGGTTCCGCCCGGCGTCCTGATCTCCCGACGCGTGTAGCGGGTAAGCTTGTATTCGATCGTTTCGGCAACGAGGCCGCCGCGGCTGAAAGCGCGCGCCGTCGGAGGCGTCAGGTTTTCACGCAGAACGATCTCGATCTGGTCGTCGTCGATCTTCTTGACCTGGCCATTTGCGTGACCGCCGACGAGGCGTACCCACATGCTCATCGCACCGGATCCTTCTTGCCCGACTGTTCCCGCGCCAGGCGGTAATCCATCACGCGCGGCCATCGATCCGACCGGTTCAAGTAAGCTGCCGGCGCGATAGTCTCCATTGTCTCCGGCGCATGACGGCGCACGGCCGCGCCATGCTCGCGCTCCGCCTTCTTGCGGGCGCCGCGATAGGACCATGCCGGCCGGCCGGTTCTCTTCTGGCGAGGATCGTCGGTATCCGTCACGGCTTGCCCTTCAACATTTCGCTGAAATCGAACGGCTTCACTTCAAGGCTGCCCTCGTTGCTTCGTTCGAAAGAAACGACGAAATCCTGCAGGCCCTGCTCGTTGAGCGCCGTCTGGTGCAAGGCACTGGCGCAGATGTCGTGCAGCATCGCATTCACGATGGCCGACGGCGGCACAGGCTGTCCGTTGATAACGGGTCGAAACGCCATGGCCGCATTGGCGATCAGCGTTCCAATCGAAGCCCGCATGATGATGTGAAGGCCGTCGTCGCGGACCACACCGCCGGTCTGCTTGTGACGATCGGCGCAGTATGCCAGCAGAACCGCGCTTAGCTGGACGCCAAGGATGTTGGCCGCCTTGGCATTCGGACAGAAGTTTGCCCCCCCCGTCAGGCGTTCGACTTCCACCAGGGCGGCGTCGCGGATCGGGCGGGCGAGATCATAGATATCGGTCATGCTGCGTCCTCCGACCTCGGTTGATCCGCTCCAAACATCTCGTTGCCCCACACGTCCCACAGCGGATACTTCGCCTTGAACGCCGCTTCGTCATCGACGCGGCCGAACATCTCGAGTTTTGGAACGCCCGGAAAATAGCGGTCGATCTGATCGCGAAACGCAGCCGGCTTTTCGGAGTGATCTCCGATCTCGCCGTCGAGGATCGACATCGCCTGGGTGCCCATCGTCGGCGCCGGGACGTCCCCGCGAGCGCCAACCAGAAGCAGCTCATGGCAATCGATGAACCAGAATCCCGTGCCGCGATTGTAGTTGCCGGTAGAGGCGCGCTTGGCCCATATCTGATGCGATCGATATCGTCCCTCACCGACCGGCTTCAGGATCTTCCCGTCGGTACCGCGCAACAGCCGGCCTACATCATCGCGGCGGCGGACGCTGGCAAATCCCCATTCAGCCAACAGGTCGATCTGATCCTGCAGCGAATTCGCCCATGCCCACATGAAGACGACGGCGTCATCCTTGGCGCGGGCCTGGATTTCGTCGCGAAGGCCTGCGAGGAATTCGAAGGTTTCGACGCGGTAGTGATTTTCAGGGGACTTTTCGGCGCCGGTATCGTCGGACCATGATGTAAACTTGCGGGGAATATCGATGTAGAACACGCCAACCTTGTTGCCGCCGGCGAGCAGCGGCGTTGCATCGGGTTTGCGCATGTTTTCGAGGCGCCGCTCCCGGCCGGCCGCCTGCTTCTCGCTGCGATTTTTCTTGGCTACTTCCTTGACGACCTTCGGATCCGCAGCGGCAATGATCGCCTTCTGCTCCTCGATCGGCAGCGCGGCGATGTCAGCAGCCGCCGAGACTGCTACCGCGCCCTTCTCGACAGCCTCGACCAGCTCCGGCGCACCTTTTTCCAGCACCACGGTTGCGCGTTGCACGCTGCGCCGGCCGACGTTCATCATGTCGGCAGCATCGGCCTGCGATATCGAGGGCCTCTGTTCTTCAGCCTCGCCGCTCGCGTCAGAGGCGGCCTCGTTAGAAAACAGGGAGGGTGCGCCAATTGGCGCAGGCTGCGCCGAATGCTGGTTGTCGCCGAGCCGCAGCGTTGCGATTTTTGCGCCGATCAGTGCACGCTGACTTTCCGTCAGGTCGCGGCGTTCGAGATTTTCCGCCTTGACGAAGTCGAGCGCCTGCCGGTCGGTACCGACAAACACCACGAACTTGACGGGCTTGCCGAGCTCGGCCAGTTCCCGCTCGCGGTTACGGCCATCCAGGATCAACCCCTTGTGCAGCACGATCGGGTGGTTCTGGTTCTCCTTGAGGGAATCCCTGAAGCTTTCGCGACGATCATCCGCCAGCATCGGAAACAGGTTTGCAAACGGATGATGCTTCGGGCGCGGCGCCCCCGGCATCATGAGACCGCCTGGCTGCATCTGGGGGATGCTCATCGCCGCCGCCCCTCGATCACGCTCGACAGAAATACCCACGCCACGAACGGCCAGCCGACGATCACCGCGAAGGACGCAAATACGATCGAGAGCGTCACCCGCTGCCGCTTGGCATAGGCTTCAGTCAGAATTCCCTGATAATAGAGGGCCAGCCACACGATCGATCCGATCGTGAGCCAGACCAGGCAGCAGGTGACGGCATCGTGCGCGGTCATAAAACGCTCCAAAAGGGACAGCCGTTCTCACGCTCGGAAATGACCGGGCGCGCGTCAGGTCGGCGATTACGCAGGAAGCAACTGGGAACTGGGTGCGGGGCTTGGCGGCCTATCGGAGCCTGCCGACCTCGCGAATTCGGCTAGTCGTCGGTAAGAAATTCTGTGTTGACCGCATGTACGGCCCGGGCGTTCGGCTTGCGGTCACCGTCGATGATGAACTGCGCACCCCGCTCCGAAAGGCCCGTCCGCTGCGCCAGGTTGAGCGCAGGCTTCTCCGGCCAAAGGGCCGTGACGACGCGCCCGAACTTGGAAAGTTTTTCTCGGGGCAAAATTCTTGGAACATTTGTTCGAATGTTCTCACTAGACGCGACGCCGCTGCGCCGCTTTGATTCGCCCATGACGAAACGCCCTCAACGCAACGAGACTGGATATGGACCACATCAACCGTGCCGGCCGTCGCATGCTGATCTGCATGGCGGGCGGCCTCGTGCTGGCAATTCTGGTCTGGCTGCTGAAATGAGGGGGTCACACCTGCCCCCTGCTCACGTCGGCAAGCCGATTGGCATAGCGGCGGGCATCCGGAGCGTGCAGCGCGATTTGCGTTGCAGACCATCCCAGAAGCTCGAGTTCGTCCTGGTTGACGGATCCTGCGACCGCCGCGAACTGACGAAAATCGCCAGCCATCTGCTCGATCGCGGCCTTCCCGCGCAGCCTGCCGCGGTCCAGATACGGCGAATAGCACATACGCTGCGCAAGCCGACTGTCGGACGTGGAAATCGGGCTGGCTTGCGGCTTCATGACTGGACTCCATCGGACGCGACAATATTGGTAGCAGACGGCGCCGTCGGCACGTCTTCAGGCCGCGCCCAGATATCGGGCCGGATCGCGGAGGCCGGGATGACGCCTTTGGTAAACCGATGAATCGCCAAGGCCATCGCTGCGCTCGCGCGGCCCTTGTGCTTGGCTTTGTTGATGGCGACCTGCGAAAAACCGATGCCTTTTCCGAGCTTTGCCTCGGAACCGGCCAGGCTGATCGCCCGCTCGATCGGTGATTCCACTTCTTCCATAACCAAGAAATAACATTTGTTATTGAACGGTCAAGAACCAATGTTATCAGGACAGTGTATAACTGACGTTATAGAATTCCGGGCCATGCAACCCGGTGAAATCATTAAAGAAGCTCGCGAGAAACGGAACATGTCCCAAAAGGACCTGGCCGACCGCGTAGGCATTTCCCAGCCGGCCATTAAGAAGATTGAGGCCGGAGACACCCAGCAATCGAAGTTTTTGGCGCGAATCGCCCAGATACTGGAACTCGATCTCTCCACTCTCGATTCTGCGATTTCGAGCCCTCAGCTGCTGGAAGATCGTCCTTTTAATCGCGATGGCCGGCCGGATTTCAAGATCTATGCTTCAGCTGAGGGAGGTGCTGGCGAGATCATACGCTCGGTCGATCCGGTTGATTTTGTCCCGAGGCCAACGCACCTGCTCCACGTCCGCGACGCCTATGGCCTGTTCATTACCGGCACGTCGATGGAGCCAGAGTACAAAGGCGGCGAGATGGCGATCGTGGAGCCGTCGATGCCGCTCGTCAGCGGCGAGGTATATGTGTTTTACGCGGAACGACACGGCGAAGCGCGGGCAACGATTAAGCACCTTCGCCGTGCCACGGCAGATAAATGGCTGGTAAGCCAGCACAATCCTCCTGACGGCATGGCTAAAGACTTCACTCTACCCCGCAAGGATTGGACGGTTGCCCACCGGGTCACCGGCAAGTTTACGAGGCGGTGATGATTCGCTGCGTCCTAGCAATTTTTATGGTTGGAAGCCTGTCGAGCACAGCCGTTGCTCAGAAGGTCGATCGTCTCAAGCTTTACGAAGTAGAGTACAGCCGTTGCGTTCGATATTATCTGAGCGACGAAAAGATCGGGCGATCCCTAGCGCTACTGAACATTCACCCAGGCGACCTTTGCCAGTGTTCGACGCCGATATTCGTTTCCAGCCTATCTGACGCAGAGGCGGTCGGCATGTCCCGTGGGGCCGCCGGCTTCACAACATCGATCGTTGATCGATTTGCGAAGGCCGGCCAGTATTGCACTGCCAAGATGATGAATTAGCTCCGACTTTCGCGGATAACGATATTTTTGTTTCGATTAATAACTTTTCTTATTGACGGTTATTATAACCCAAGTTATCACTGCTCCATCGCAACCCGATGGAGCCGCCGATGTCCGCCGACCTCGCAACCCTCTCCCCATCTGCCCGTTCATCCAACCCGTTCGAAGCCGCCCGCCTGAAGCTCGTCAAGGCGCTGCTGCGCATGCCAGCGCCGGTCGCTTACCCGAACTTTCCGACGCCCGGACACCACGAAGGTGTCGCCGCGCACCTGCGTGACGCCGCCGCCATCTTTGACGAATGGCTGGCCGCGATCGGCGCCGAAGTCCGCTACAACGCCACCACCTCGATCGAGAGCGGCTTGTTCGCGGGATCCTTCACGGCCGCGATCGACGGCAACGAGACCTATGCCTGCGAATGCGAAGTCCAGTCCCTGATCGACGAGCGCCGCGCGATGCGGAGGGCTTCGTGATGACGTCGGATTTTAACGGCGCCAGTGAGCCGATGCGGGCAATCCGCGACCTGATTTCCGCGTGCGAAGCCGTGTTTGGTCCGGATGCCGAGGAGCAAGGCATTTTGGCCCGCGCCCAGGCCGGCTTCACCACGCTTCGCGGCCTGCACGGCGATACCAGGCCGGCCGAAGACATCGGTCAAGCTGACCTGCGCGAGCCGGACTTTGCCACCCTGCAGATGACCGCTGGCGCGCTGCGATGCGTCGCGCGGATGCTTCCGGAGGGCGAGCGTCACGTCATCGTCTTTACCGGAGCCTTCGCCCACCTCAGCACGCCCACGATCTCCGACATCCTCGATATGGCGAACGATGCCCTCGGAGCCTTGTCGCCGGTTGCCGATGCAGACACCGCGCCTGGGTACTGCACCGATGCTCCTCTCACCCAGTAGCTGGAGCGTATCCCCATGCAAGATAACACCGACCACAACCGGCTCGCCGCGCAGATGGCCGAACGCCAGCGCGAAGAATACGTCGCCGTCGCCGTGGCGCAAACGGCAGCCTTCGAGAAGCGCGCCCGCGGCGATGCACCGCGCAAGCCGAAACGCGCCCAGCCCGCAACCCCTTCCATCGTACGGACCGCGCCCGCCGCCTCGGTCGCACAACAGGAGCAACCATCAATGTCTCACGGATCGAACGTCATTTCCCTGCTTCAACCGGCCGTGTCCAGCTCGGCCTTCCTGAAGGCTGGCGTGCTGGGCTTTCAGGGCGGCGGCAAGACCCTCACCAGCGCACTGGCGCTGATCGGCCTGTACAAGCACACCCTCGAACTCGGCCTGCATGACGGCTCGAAGCCGGTTGCGATGTTCGACACCGAGAAAGGGTCAGACTGGCTGATCCCGATCTTCAAGAAGGCCGGCGTTCCCTTCGTGGTCGCCAAGCGCCAGGCGTTCGTCGATCTGTTGAAGGTGATGGACGAAGCCGAGAAATCCGCATTCGGCCTGCTGATCGACAGCGTCACGCATCCGTGGCGCGAACTCGTGGAATCCTATCTGCGCAAGAAAGAGCGCAGCTATCTGGCCATGGACGACTGGGGCTACCTGAAGGGCGAACACGGCTGGAAGCAGTTCACTGATCGCTTCGTTAATTCCAAGGTTCACATCGTGATGGCAGGCCGCGCCGGCCACGAATACGAGAACTATGTCGAGGACGGCCGCAAGAAGATGGAGAAGGTCGGCACCAAGATGAAGACCGAGGGCGAAACCGGTTATGAGCCGGATTTGCTGATCCTGATGGAACAGGTCGAGGATCTTCGCAGCGGCAAGGTCGTGCACCGCGCCACCATCCAGAAAGACCGCTCGACGTTGCTGGATGGCCAGACCTTCGATCTTGCCAGTTACGATATCCAGGGTAAGGCACTGTCGGTCGACATGATGGTCCGTCAGACCTTCGCCGCCATCCAGCCGCACGTGCAATGTCTGGCGCTGGGCCAGCCGCATATCGGCGTCAACACCACCGGTGACAGCCAGCACATTCTCAAGACCGAAAAGCGCGACTGGACGCCCGTGCAACGCGATATCTGCATCGACGAAATCCAGACGCTGCTGGCGCTGCACTACCCGTCGCAATCGGCGGATGACAAGAAGGCCAAGCTGAAGGCGGTGCTGAAGCACTTCGACGCCGTCTGGACCGAGATCGAGAAGGTGATGCCGCTGCCGGACCTGCGCGCCGGATACGACAGCCTGCACCTCGAGCTCGAAGGCAAGCCCTCCAAATACGGTTCCGCGATCAAGCAGGATGCAACTGCTGCCGCGGCTGTCCTTGACGATGCCCTGCCGGATTTCGCGGCGGCGGCCGGTTAGGCATCGTCCGCGGGCGGCGGACCCAGCTCCCCGCCGCCCGCGCCTTCCTTCACCTTTCGCATCACCAGGACAAGTCAGATGGGCTTTTATCGAACCGGCCAACCACAAGCACTCGATCGCGCCGCCGTCACGGTCGTCGTTACCGACCTGGTCGAAGACGAACTGGCGTTTCAGTCGCGAACGGCAGACCCGTTTCAGGTCGATCACGACTGCATCAACCGGACCGGCCACGACTTCATCGGATCCTGCGGCGAGGTCGTCTGCATCCACTGTGCGAGGATCGCATGGCGGTAAGGTTGCAACCATTTGGCCTCGTCGCCGGCGAAGTGTCGGATACCAGCGTTTGCCGCGGCGACCTCGTCAAGTCGATGGCGCGCGACCTGATCCGGACCGACAGCTTCCGCAACGAGAGCGACGCCGTGCGGTCGCTGATGTGGGGCGGTCGTTACAGCACCTTCGACATCGCTCTGCTGGCACCCGACGCGTGCCAGTGCGCGGCGCAAGAGGTTGTGGCCGAGGAGATGTCCCGGCCATGATCCGCCCGCGCCGTCTCACCCCGCCGACTGCACCAGGCGCGATGCTCAAACGCTTCGATGCGCCATCAGTGCGACCGCGCAAGACCGACGACGATCGGGATCCTGACTATCTCGCCCAGGTTCGGCAGATGCCGTGCCTCAAATGCGTCTGCGAGCCCTGCGGCGAAGCTGCGCACGTACGCATAGCTTCTGCGACATTCGGCAAGGCCTCCGGCATGGGCAAGACACCGCCGGACCGCTGGGCCGTCCCGCTTTGCGCTTCCTGCCATCGCCTCGCCCGCGACGCCCAGCACACGAAAGGTGAAGCGCTGTTCTGGGCCGGAACCGGCATCAACGTGCTGATCGTCTGCGTCCAACTCTACGCGCAGCGTGGCAATCTTGCGGCCATGCGTCTTACCGTTCTTTTAGCCGCAGCAACCAGGAGAGCATCGCCATGAGCGACATCGTTTTGGACGGCCCGAACTACGATCGATATCTCACCGTTTCCGAGAAAATCGCCTACGAGGACGCCGTCGCCAGCAATGATGCGTTCACGATCGCCATGACGAAGGCGATCAAGCGCGGCCGGGAGAACGTGAAGCCCGGAACCTTCGTCGACACGACGCCGCCGATCGGCGCGAAGAAGCTGCGCGGTACCCTGCCGATGTCCTCCTGCGGCTCGCCGTCGGCAATGTGCATGGAGACCGGCGGAGCGCATATCGGTGCGCAGGCTATGAAATGACGAGCATCGAAGATCGGTTCAAGCGCACCGTTGCCGGGCACGACATGACCATCGTGCATGAAGATGGTCTGCACCGGCATCTCACGTTCATGCGGCCAGGCACCTATAACAACCATTTCCACATCAGCACCTGGCCCGGCTATCTCGCCATCAGCGGCGACATCGGAACGTATGTGTTTGCCCGTCTGCCGGACATGTTCAAATTCTTCCGCGGCGAAGGCATCAACCCGCAATACTGGGCCGAGAAGCTACAGGCGGTCGATCGACACGGCGCCGTGAAAGAATTTTCCGAGAAACGGTGGCGCGCAGCGATCAAAAGCGACTTCGGTCAATGGACCTTTGAAAACAACCGGCAGAAGGCCGAGGCATGGAGAGAACTGCAGCGCTCAGGGTTGGCAAACGACCGCGACCCGGAATCTCTGGAAAATGCGCTCCGCAGGGTGGCAGCCTATCAGTGCCCGGTTACGAAAAACAGGTTCAACGATTTCTGGGACCACGACCTTCAGGACTACACGTTCCGCTTCCTGTGGTGCTGTCACGCCATCCGCTGGGCCATAGCCGAATACGACAGACGCAGCGGATTTCCACACAAGCAGGATCTGGAGGGTGCGCCAATTGGCGCAGCCACACCATGATCGAGTCGGTAATCGACCCGCACTTTTACTATGGCCTTGGCGTGCTAGGCCTGATGACCATCAGTTTCATGGCCGGCGAGCGGCGCGGGCGACGGCTGGCCGGGAAAGACGACTGATGCCCCGCCGCGAAGAGCTCCCCAGAAAACGGGTTAAAATCGCCCTGGCCGTCTCGATCCTCGGCCTGGAGGCCCGTACAGTGCGCGACATGGCGGCCCGCGGCGAAATTCCGGGGGCGGCCAAGCCGCGCGGTATCTGGACCTTCGACGCGGCGCTGCTCGACCAGTTCAACAGCGATCGCGAGAAGGCGGCATGTCACGGCGCAAGGCACCAAAGGGTTGTTTCTGGCGAGACGGTATCCTCTACGGCCGGATTCAGACCGGGGGCCGCGACGTCAAATGGTCACTACGCACAGACGATCCGGCAGTTGCGCGAAGCCGCCGCAAGGCGGAGCGCGACCGCGCGATAGCCGCCCAGCACTACGGCGACCACCGCCGCAGCTTCAGCGAGGCGCTGGAGGGCTGGGGGCAGTATATCGCGGATCAGATCAGCCCCAAGACATTCGCCCGCTACCTGACTTCGCTGGACGTGCTGGAACCGTTTCTGCAAGGCCTCTATGTCGATGAGATCGACAAGGCGATGATCGGCAGCATCGTTGCCGCCAGGCGAGACGTACCGACGGTTCCAAAAGGCCGCAAGCATCCGGTCACCGCCAAGATCGCCACCATCAAACGCGACCTCACCGCCCTCTCCAGCGTCTGCGACTGGATGATCGACGAAAACTGGCGCGACGATAACCCGGTCACGGCATGGCTGAAGCCGGGCGGCCGTCGCAAGTCGCGCCTGAAGGAGCGTCGCGACCCTATCGTGCTGCCGGATCCGTCGCATATCCAGATGGTCATCGACCGCGCGCCGGCGCTGTTCGCCAAAATGATCGAGGGCGCCGTAAAGACCGGCGCCCGGCTTGACGAGCTCGTCAAGGCGGACCGCGCTCATCTCGATCGGGAGCGAAGGCAACTCACCGTCATCGGCAAGCGCAACAAGCTGCGCGTCATCGACCTCGTGGACCGCGGCGAGGACTACGGCTTCGACTGTCTGTCGTCTCTGCCGGCCTCGATCGAGACGCGCGCCCTGTTCTGGCACCGGGCCGAAGCCGGCAAGCGTTCGAAGCTCGGCCAGCGCAAGGCGGAGCGCTACCGGCAGGCGTCTTCGAACTTCGGACGCATCGTCGAGGCCGTGGCGAAACAGGCCCAAAAACAGGAACAGGATTTCCGCCCATTCACCTTCCACGATTTGCGGCACGTCCATGCCGTCAACTGGCTGAAAAGTGGCCGTTCCATCTATGTTTTGCAGGGTCGGCTCGGTCACACCTCGATCAAGACGACCGAGATGTACCTGGCCTATCTGACGCCGGAAGAGACGCAGATCGCAACGCTCGGCCAGGCAGCATCAGGATCGAAATCAGGAAACCGACCTCCGGTTTCAGGATCGATCAAAGCATAGAATAGCGCTGTGCCGCAGCGACTTATTGCATTTGAGCGCGCGGCCCTGCCGACGATTTGTAAACCGAAGGTCGGGGGTTCAATCCCCTCAGCCGGCACCATGAAATCAAGTACTTCAACTCAAGTACGCCACAAACCTCGCAACAAGCCGACAATCTTCACCGGCAACCACGCCCCCGACACGATAAACCCCGTCCCGACGGCGGCAACGACGTAATTCAAAATCTGCGGCGGGATCGCCCATTGGACGCGCGCGATCACGGCCTCCATACCGAATCCCAGCAAACCGATCGCAAGGAAGCAGCCGAGGGCCGAAGCGGTGATGCTCACGATCCATCCGACAACGCCGCGCCTGCTGCGCCAGGCCTCACAAGCGCCCACGCTGACCGCAATAAAAACGAAGATGGCTGCGTAGATCGGCCCCGCGCCTGCATTCATATTGAGATCGAACGCCTCAAGCAATAACGCGGCCGCTACGGCGATCAGCAAGATTATCTGCACGGTTCGTCCATCGTGTTGAGGCGCGCTCCTTACTAGCCTCCAACTGCCTTGGGCTCAATCAACACGCAGCCGCGCTTGTGCTGACGATGTGGTGTTGATGGTCCGTGCAAAACGGGAGGGCATCTCGTCGCAATCCCCTGTGGAATTACGGTGACCGGGCGACTTCCTACTTCGGCAAAGCCTTCGTCAGCAGCCTGAATAGCATGAGAAGCGCGAACACAGCCGCGCCGTAGACGACGGCATTCACGAACCATGCAATGGCGATACCCGGAAAGGCGCCGCCGCCTGTTGCTCCCCAGAACAGATACGCAGCGCTGATGCCGGGCCACTCCCACGACAGCAGGGCATAGTCGGTCAGCGGCTCCAGCACGAGAAGCAGCGCCGAGATGAGCGCCCCGATTGCCGCGGCGATGAGAAGTCTGGCCTTCATGACGATCAGAGGTCCAGCAGTCCGAAGAAAACGGGAATCAGGAAAAAGGCGGCGAGCCCGAGCAGCATCCCGATGATCACCTTGGCGGTCCGCCCGGCGATTTTCGTATCAAGCCACGCGCCAACCTTCACGAACAGCGCGTATGCCCCATCCGCAATAACGGATCTGACGATCGCAAACAGCAGTTCTCCGATAAAGCCGGCCATGCCCGTTGGTCGCGCCGAAACCCGCAAGGGTTCAACGGCCGCTGCCCAAGGCGATTTCCGGTCGACCCAACCGCGTCTCCGTGTCGACACGCTGCGCCGCTAAAGATAAAAAGCGAACAGTTCAGGCGCAGGCACATCGAACGTCGAAGAGATTCAATCAGAAGGCACAGGCAGCATGCCCGACAATCCAGACATCCGAACCGGCCAGTGCCATTGCGGCGCGGTGCGTTTCGAGGCGACGCTCGGCGACGGCTTCAATACGGCGATCCGCTGCAACTGTTCCTACTGCCGGATGCGCGGCGCCGTCGCCGTCATGGCCAGGATGGGCGGGATCAAATTCCTGAAGGGCGAGGATGCGCTGACGCGATACCAATTCCATACCGGCGCGGCGCAGCACTTCTTCTGCTCGACCTGCGGAATCTACACGCACCACCAGCGGCGATCCGACCAGAACCAGTATGCCGTCAACGTGGCCTGCCTCGACGGCGTCAGCCCGTTCGATTTCCCCGAGGTGCCCGTCATCGACGGCGTCAATCACACCAGCGACACCGGCAAGCCGTCGCGGCGCGCCGGCACGCTGCGCTTCATCCCCGCCGAGTAGGCCATGACCCGGCGCCACGTCTTCCGCGATCTGATGACGCGATACCCGGCCGACGACCGGCAGGAACGGCGGCAGCTGGTGTTCGTGGTTGCGGCGCTGGTGGTGTTGGCCCTCGCGATGCTGGCGACCGCGTTCGCGTGAGGCTTGCGCCTCGCCGTCGCCTACCAAAACGCGCGGTTGCATCGGCCGGCCCTTGCACAACCTGCACGAAAACATTTTATGATTTACAATTTTAGGGTTTGGATTGTCTCCCGGGCAATCTGTGCGTGGCATAGCAGGCGCGCCAGTTCGGGAGAGAATGGAAATGCTCTGGAAGTTTCTGCGCGATGAGTCCGCCGCCACCGCCATCGAATACGGACTCATCGCCGGCGCGATTGCGCTCGCCATCATCGCCGCCGTCGGAATGACCGGCGACAAGCTCGTCGAACTCTTCAACAGCCTGATCCCCGCACTGACGTTGCCGCATTGAGCGACGCGCGGTAGCTCAATGGCCAGGAACCAGGCGCGGCCTGCCACGTTTTCGCGGGAACAACCGATAGGGATCGCCGACCGGACCGCCATACCGTCGGAGCAGGCGGTTCCCGCCAGCCAGAGCGTGCGCTACGTCAGCGACGAGCCTGCGGTGCGCGTGGTCGGCTCGCCCTTCGTGCCCAACACCAATCCGCGCGAACGGTAATTGCTACTTTGCATGGGGTTGTTTTGCGGTTTTCACTTTTGCGGGCGTAACTGTCACCCTTTTGTCACCTCGCCGGCAAAAGCGCCGACGTTATCCCCCGTTACCTCCTCACGTCCTTGATTCCACAATTCCGCTTTGATGGAGTGAATGGGGCTGAGGTGTCTCATGAAATGGATGAGGGAACGCGATCTCCTGATCGCGCAGACGATGGCATTCGTGCAATCGGTGACCGGCAAGAAGCCGGAGACCGATAAAGCGGTTGCGATGCCGGCTGCGCCGTTCCCGGACGAGGCCTTCAGGGCGGTCGAGCAGGCGCTCGAAACCCCGGCGGCGATGCCTGACGTCGCACTGCTGCGCGCCGGAAAAGTGTCGGTTTCCGAACCGGCGAAGCCCGCGATCGCCCGGCTCGACCTGCGCGCCGACTTCCAGTCCGAGATTTCCGAGATCAAGGCCCGCGTCGCCAATTTCCGTGCGCATCAGGAGCGGTTCCACCGCGAGCGCGAGGCCTATTGCAGCGCGACCATGGACAAGGTGCACAAGTCGCTGCGCGAATTTCAGCCGCGGCCCGGCAAGTAGCTTTCTCTTCCCCGC
>JAQSDT010000568.1 GCA_029946075.1 bacterium
CGCCGACCAGAGCGGCGTGCAGCTCGTCGAGGCGCTTAAAGTGCAGGACGATTCCGACATCAAGGTGCTGGGCGTGTTCGACGACCGCAACGACGACCGCGCGCTGGACACCTGTGCCGGCAGTCCCAAGCTCGGCAAGGTCGACGACATCGTCGAGTTCGCCCGCCGCACCCGTATCGACCTCGTGCTGTTCGCGCTGCCGATCTCGGCCGAAACGCGCATTCTCGAAATGCTGAAGAAACTGTGGGTGCTGCCGGTCGATATCCGGCTGTCGGCCCACACCAACAAGCTGCGCTTCCGTCCCCGCTCCTATTCCTATCTCGGCGAAGTGCCGACGCTCGACGTGTTCGAGGCGCCGATCACCGACTGGGATCTGGTGATGAAGTGGCTGTTCGACCACATCGTCGGCTTCGTGGCGCTGCTGTTCGCGCTGCCGGTGATGGGCCTGGTCGCGCTCGCGATCAAGCTCGACAGCCCCGGCCCGGTAATCTTCCGTCAGAAGCGGTTCGGCTTCAACAATGAGCGCATCGACGTCTTCAAGTTCCGCTCGATGTACCATCACATGGCCGATCCGACGGCTTCCAAGGTCGTGACCAAGGGCGACCCCCGCGTCACCCGCGTCGGGCGCTTCATCCGCAAGACCAGCCTCGACGAATTGCCGCAACTCTTCAACGTCGTGTTCAAGAGCAACCTCTCGCTGGTCGGTCCGCGCCCGCATGCGGTGCAGGGCAAGCTGCAGAGCCGGCTGTTCGACGAGGCCGTCGACGGCTACTTCGCCCGCCATCGCGTCAAGCCGGGCATCACCGGCTGGGCGCAGATCAACGGCTGGCGCGGCGAAGTCGACACCGACGAGAAGATCCAGAAGCGCGTCGAGTTCGATCTCTACTACATCGAGAACTGGTCGGTGCTGTTCGACCTCTTCATTCTGCTCAAGACGCCGCTGGCGCTGATGACGAAAAACGAGAACGCTTACTAAGCGTCGAGGACTTGGATCCCGTCATTGCGAGCGGAGCGAAGCAATCCATAGCGCCGCGTCGGGATAAATAGATTGCTTCGCTCCGCTCGCAATGACGGGGCAAAACTTGTGTTGTGTTGTGTTGCGTGAGTGTGTGATGGCGTATGCGGCGACAGCCGGGGGCTCCCTACCTGCGATGACGGCTGCGCCCGGCGTGCTCGCCTTGCAGCGCGCGCTGGTGTGGCTGGTCGGCGCGTCCGGCGCCATCGTCTTCATCGAACCCTCGCCTTATGAACTGAGTACGCTGGCCGCCTGCCTGATCTTCTTCGCGACGGGCCTGCGGATGCGACTGGTGTTCGTGCCGCTGCTGTTGCTGCTGTTCCTGCTCAATGTCGGCTACACCATCAGCGCGGTGGCGGTGTTCGACCGGCCCAACGTGCCGAACTGGATCGCGACCTCCTGGTACATGGCGATCACCACCGTCTTCTTCGCAATGGTGATCTCGGAGGATACCGAGGCGCGGCTCGACATGCTCAAGCGCGGCCTGATCGTCGGCGCGATGATCGCGGCGACGGCGGCGCTCGCCGGCTATTTCAACCTCGTTCCCGGCGGGCGCGACCTGCTGACGCTGTACGACCGCGCCCGCGGCACCTTCAAGGACCCGAACGTACTCGGCGCGTTCCTGATCCTGCCGGCGCTGTTCGCGCTGCAAAGCGTGGTCTCCGACCGGTTCGGCAAATCGCTGCGCAGCACGATTGCCTTCGGCATCATGGCGCTGGCGATCCTGCTGGCATTTTCGCGCGCGGCATGGGGCGGTCTCGTTCTGACCTCCTGCCTGATGCTGGCGATGATGGTGCTGACCAGCCGCTCGCAGTCGCAGCGCTCGCGCATCATCGTGATGGCCATCGTGGCCGTCGTGCTGGCGGTCGCGCTGGTGGCGGTGTTGCTGTCGTTCGATTCGATTGCGCAGATGTTCAAGCAGCGCGCCAGCTTCGACCAGAGCTACGACACCGGCCGTTTCGGCCGCTTCGGCCGCCATGTCCTGGGTGCCGAGATGGCGCTTGGCCTGCCGTTCGGCATCGGCCCGCTGCAGTTCAACCGTTACTTCCCCGAAGACACCCACAATTCCTATCTGAACGCGTTCATGTCGGGCGGCTGGCTATCCGGCATCTGCTATCCGGCAATCGTGTTCGTGACGTCGCTGATCGGATTCCGCTATGTGTTCGTGCGCGCGCCATGGCAGCGGACGTATCTGGCGATCTTTGCGGCGTTCCTCGGCACCGTCGGCGAAAGCTTCATCATCGACACCGACCATTGGCGGCACTTCTGGATGATGCTGGGCGCGATGTGGGGCATGTTCGTCGCCGCCGAACGCTGGAAGCGAGCAACTTAGAAACCTTGCGCCCAGCGCGGTCCGCAGGGTGGGTAAAGCGAAGCGTGCCCACCATTCCACGAACGGTGCGAGTGATGGTGGGCACGCTTCGCTTTGCCCAGCCTACTATTCCAGTTCTACTTCTCTACCGTGAACGTCAGCCCGGCGTGATCCACCAGACGCTTGATCAGCTTCTGCTGCATCGCCGCCCCCGGGGTCCAGAAGCCGGCCGGAACGTCCGGCGTATCGCGCAGCAGGCAGATCGCGCATTCGGAGATCATCTTCGATGTCGATCCGTAGCCGGGATCGCGGTCGCCCTTGACGGCGGCGCGAACCTGGCGGCCGTCGGGCGCGACGGCGATATACAGGAGATCGTAGAGCCCGTTCTCGCGCTCTTCCTTCGACGGTCCCTCGCCCGGCTTCGGTGCACCCGGACCGGTCTTTTCGGCATTTGCCGCCATCACCAGCCTGGCGTTGGACTCGCCCTCCTCGCCGTCGCCGGTCAGCACCATTTCGTCATAGACGAACTCGCGGCCGTAGGGGAAACCCATCAGCATGTTGGAACGGTGGACGTTGCGCGTGTTGATCAGCGCCATCATGAACGGCGCCGT
>JAQSDT010000569.1 GCA_029946075.1 bacterium
GAGCGTAGCGCAGCAATCCATGTTTCCGCGCGGGGACAGATGGATTGCTTCGCTACGCTCGCAATGACGGATGGTGAAGCATCCCGCGTCTCGTCTGTTCGCAATGACGGCGGCACGATCATGGCCTCACCAGCGTATACCCGTTCTCGGTCAAAAACAGAATCTGCGCGACGCCGACATGCACCGGCGTGGCGGCGGCGATGAATTCCGGCCGCTTGCCGGCCTCGCGCTCCAGCGTGTCGACGGTGTTGAGGCAGATGTCGAAGCGCGCACCTTGCGCCACCAGGCTTTCGACCATCTTGCGGTTGGAATTTTCGGGGCGCAGCAGGTCGATGCCGGGGCCGAACGCGACCACCTCGATCGCGACCTTGTCGGGATCGTAGAACTTCATCAGATTGCTGGCGACGCTGAGCACGAGGCCCTGCTTCTTCGGATCGTTGTCGGACAGCTGCAGCACGATCTTGTGCTCGGCGAACGGCTTGTCCTGCAGCGGCGCCTGCTGCGCGGAGGCCTGCGGCATGGCAACCCCGATCGCCAGCGCGGCGACCATCGCATGCAGGATGCGGAAGGAGCGCATCACACCCGTCCCGAAATGCCGGGATTGTCCTCGACGCCCCGGAGCGTAACGCCCGGCGGCGACCGGTTCGGCGGCTTGACGGATCGCAGGTGCCTGGTGACCACATCCCAGATCGGCGGGCCCGACTGTTCATTGACGGAGGCCCAGCCCGCCACCTTGTAGCTCTTGCCGGCTTCGAGCGCGTGTCCGTCGTCGAGCTTCAGGTCGGAAATGCGTTTGCCGACGGCTTCGTCCGGCGTGCAAGTGTAGGCGAGCCCGCCGACGCGGACCATGTCGCCGCCCTGCTGATAGTAGGGATCGGTGTTGAAGAGATTGTCGCAGACGTCTTCCAGCACGTCCCTGATCTGGCCGCCGGTCATGGTCTGCACATAGGTCTGCGGATAGGTGACGGCGGTCTGCGCCAGCACGTCTTCCATCGTCAGCTGCTGGCCGGCGAGCGCAGTGGTGCCCCAGCGGAAGCCCGGCGACAGCGCGATCTCGGCGTTGAGCTCGCCGAGCAGGGCGTCGCAGATCAGCTGGTCCATGCTGCCGCTGAAATTGCCGCGGCGGTACAGCAGGCGGTCGGCGGCGGCGATCTTCTCGTTCAGCGCAGCCGCATGCGGCTCGCGGGTCTTCTCGATCAGCGCCAGCATCGCCGGATCCGGCTTCAGCAGTTCGGAGAACACCGGCAGCAGGCGATAGCGAACGCTGGCGACCTTGCCCTTGGCGAGTTCGAGGTCGAGCACAGCGAGGAATTTTCCGTTCGAACCGGCATTGGTGACCAGTGTGATACCGTCGGCATTCTTGACACTGATCGGCTGCGGCACGGCGTCATGGGTATGGCCGCCGAGAATGACGTCGATGCCGGTGACGCGGCTCGCGAGCTTGAGGTCGACGTCCATGCCGTTATGCGAGAGCAGGATGACGGCATCGACCTTGTCGGTGTTGCGGTGGACGTCGACGAGCTTCTGCAATTCGTCGTCGCGGATGCCGAATTTCCAGTCCGGCGTAAAGCGCTTGGGATGAGCGATCGGCACGTAGGGGAAGGCCTGCCCGATCACGGCGATACGATGCCCGCCGATCTCCTTGATGACGGACGGCTTGAACACCCGGCCCGATGCGGGATCGAACGCCTTGGCGTCGTTGAACGCGGCTTCCTCGGTCAGGAAGACGTTCTGCGCCAGGAATTCACCCTTGAAGCGTTCGAGGTTGGCGCGCAGCACCTTCTCGCCATAGGTGAATTCCCAATGGCCGGTCATCGCCTCGATGCCGAGCAGATTGGCGGCGTCGACCATGTCGGTGCCCTGCAGCGCGTTGGCAAGGCCGGAGCCCTGCCAGAGGTCGCCGCCGTCGAGCAGCAGCGCGCGGCCCTGGCCGGCTTCGCTGCGCATCCGGTCGACCAGCGTCTTCAGATGCGCAAAGCCGCCGAGCTTGCCGAAGCGCGTGGCGGCCTTCTCGAACTCGATGCAGGTAAAGGCATAGGCGTCGGCGCTGTCGGGGCGGATGCCGAAGCGTTCGAGGAACGCCCTGCCGACCAGATGCGGCGGATTGCCCCGCATCGATCCGACACCGAGATTGACGCTGGGTTCGCGAAAATACACCGGCCGCAGCTGTGCGTGCGCGTCGGTCATGTGCAGGATGCGCGCGTTGCCGAAGCGATCGAGATCGTAGACGCCGACATTGTCGGCGCCGCGCGCCAGCCGCGGCAGACTGCCTGAGAGCGTGGCGGCGCCCGCGAGCGTCAGGAAATCGCGGCGGCGGATGGTCATCCGAGTTTCATGCCCTAGCGAATGTCCATTTCCCTCCAGCGGGTCTTTTCGCTGGTGGCCTGGAAGATCGAAGCCTTGGCCAATGCCTCGGCTTCCCTTGCCGACGCGGTGGCCTTGTCGAATTCACCGGCGTCGGCGGATTTCTTGGCCGCCGCCAGCGTCGATGCGGTGGTGGTCCACTGGTTGCGCAGCTTGCCGGCCTCCTTGTTGGCGGCATCGGCGGCGGCATAGGCGGCCTTGAACTCGTCCTCGGAGCCGGCGGCAAGCGCCATCGTCGCGCCGCCCGCCAGCAGCGCCAGGACCAATGCGGATGAGCGGATCATGTTCCTCATGGCCGCGCTCCCGGACCCGAAATCGGCAGTCCGTTGCTGACATAGGACAGATAATATTCGACGTTGCGGTACTCATCGTCCTGCGGCGTCAGCGGTACGCCGCGGATCTGGCTGTTGCAGGTGGTGAAGCGCCGGCTGGTGGTGCCCATGCCGCTCCACTCCGAACGATAGATCGGCATCGCGTTGACGATGCCGAGCGCGGGCGCGAGGACTTCGGCGCGGATGCGCTCGCCCGGGCTCTGCACATGGCAGGTGGCGCAGGAGAAATTGAGCTGGCCGC
>JAQSDT010000570.1 GCA_029946075.1 bacterium
GTCAACGTGCCGGTCTACCTGGAGGTTGCCTCGGGTACCGCGACGCTCAACGCCGTATCCTGCGGCTTTCCGAACGTCAGTACGTCGCGCGTCACGCTCGGCGTGACGCCGGGCATCGTCGATGCATGGATCGGCAACGTCACCACGGCCGACATGACGAACTTCACCAGCAAGCCAAACCCACCCGCGGCAACGCTGGTCAATATCGCCAACGTCACCGTCACAGGTCGCGCGCATGCCGGCATGGGCAACACCGCAACCACGAATGTCGATTTCAACTATGTCGAGATGCAATCGGCGGTCAAGAAGACGGTGACGACAACCAATTTCACCTCGTCTTTGACGTCCAGCCTGCTCAGGGACCTCTCGCTCAGCGTCAATGTCGGCCCGCTCGGACTTCCCATTCCGGGGCTCGGCTCGACGGTAGCGACCATCCTGAACGGCGCGACCAGTTCGACCGACCAGGTGCTGGCGTCGGTCCTCGCAACGCTGGGTGTCGGCGTCGGCCAGGTTGATACCTGGGTGCTGGGAATTCGCTGCGACGGCGCGGTGCTGGTGAATTAGGATTGCGCGAAGGCCTCGGGGACTCCAACCGGCGCGTCGCCGGGCGGCAATGCTCCGGCGAATTGAAATTCCGTGAGAGCATTCGCGGAAATGTGAAGCGTTCCGCAGCAGAATTTGCGCGCGTCACGCGCGCATGAACAGCCAGATCGCGCACGCCGCCATCGCGATCACGAACACCGCCCAGCCGACCGGCGTTGCCTTCTTCGAGCTGCCGCTGCGCGGCGAGTCGTTGGCGGCGTGATTGAATTCGGTTTTCATCAGAACACCGCCAATGCGAACTACCGGAACACGGCGACAACCTTGTCCCACAGGGACTCGTTGGCGCGGTCGCCATCGTGCTTCGACGGCGCCGGCTGCGCGGCGCTCACCGGGTCGGAAGCCGGAAACGAGCCGACGAGGCCTGCTTCGAGCTTTTGGTGGATTTCGCCGTCGGCGCGCGCCGCCTCGCGGGGATCGTCGGCGTGCTTGTCATGCGCCGCGGGATCGAATTTCTCAGCCATGTCGCTACCTCCATATGACGACACAACGTCCGGGCGCTGCGCCGGTTCCAACTCTCGCCTTGGCCAACGCGGAACCTGCGTGTATCAGAGGCGGCAAATATCAGCCGTCTACGCAGGAACTCCTCGCTTGTCCCAGAAATCCGCCGTCAAACCGTTTCTCGAAGTTCTGTCCGGCCGCAGGCAGGCCGTGCCGCCGGTCTGGATGATGCGGCAGGCCGGCCGCTATCTGCCCGAATATCGCGAGCTGCGCGCGAAGGCCGGCGGCTTCCTCGATCTCTGTTTCACGCCCGACTATGCCGCCGAGGTGACGCTGCAGCCGATCCGCCGCTTCAACTTCGACGCCGCAATCATCTTCTCCGACATCCTCGTCATCCCCTACGCGCTCGGCCGCTCGGTGCGGTTCGAAGCCGGCGAAGGCCCGCGGCTAGATCCGCTCGACACGCCGGAGATGGTGGCGACGCTGGCGCGGCACGCCGACTTCAGCAAACTCGAACCGGTGTACGAAGCGCAGCGGCGGGTGCGCCGCGAACTCGCGCCCGAGATCGCATTGATCGGCTTCTGCGGCGCGCCGTGGACGGTTGCGACCTACATGGTCGCCGGACGCGGCACGCCGGACCAGGCGCCGGCGCGGATGATGGCCTACCGTCATCCCGAAGCGTTCGCCGCGATCATCGACGTGCTGGTGGAGAATTCGATCCAGTATCTGCTCGGTCAGCTCAAGGCCGGCGCCGACGTGTTGCAGATATTCGACACCTGGGCCGGCGTGCTGCCGCCGCGCGAATTTCAGCGCTGGTCGATCGAACCGGCCAAACGCATCGTCGCGGGCGTGCGCGCGCAGGTGCCCGATGCGAAGATCATCGGCTTTCCGCGCGGCGCCGGCGCGCTGCTGCCGTCCTATGTCGAGGCCACAGGCGTCGACGCCGTCAGCATCGACTGGGCCGCCGAGCCGTCCCTGATCCGCGAACGCGTGCAGAATCGCGTCGCCGTGCAGGGCAATCTCGATCCGCTGGCGCTGATCGCCGGCGGCGCCGCGCTCGACCGGTCCGTCGACGACGTGCTGGCGAACTACGCCGCCGGGCGGCTGATCTTCAACCTCGGCCACGGCATCCAGCCGGAAACCCCGATCGCGCATGTCGAGCAGATGCTGAAGCGGGTGCGGGCGTACAAGGGCTAGAACCCGCAGCCCGGATCGAGCGAAGCGAAATCCGGGCTGCGAAAATCTCGCCTTACCGCGCGTCTTCCAGAATCATGTCAGACGCCTTCTCCGCGATCATGATCGTCGGCGCATTGGTATTGCCCGACATCAGGTCCGGCATGACCGATGCGTCGACCACGCGCAGGCCTTCGATGCCGCGCACGCGCAGCCGCCGGTCGACGACGGCCAAGGGATCGCTGCCCATCCGGCAGGTCGAGGTCGGGTGATAGACCGTGCTGCCGGTGCGGCGGCAGAAGTCGATCAGTTCGTCGTCGCTTGCGACCTTCGGGCCGGGATCGACCTCGCCGAGCGAGTACGGCTTCAGTGCCGGCGCCGCGAGGATATCGCGCAGGATGCGGATGCCGTCGATGAAGGCGCGGCGATCGGTTTCGGTGGCGAGATAATTGATGCGGATTTCCGGCGGCACCGACGGATCGGCGCTCTTGATGCGCAGCGTGCCGCGGCTTTCCGGCCGCAACTGGCAAACCGATGCGGTGAAGCCGGAGGCCGCGTGCAGTTTCTCGCCCATCTTGTCGGTCGAGAACGGCAGGAAGTGAATCTGGATATCCGGCGAGGCCAGTCGCGGGCTGGTCTTGAAGAACGCACCCGACGTGCCGGCGGCAATCGTCAGCGGCCCCTTGCGCAGGGCCGCATACTGCAGACCCGCCATCATC
>JAQSDT010000571.1 GCA_029946075.1 bacterium
CGGCTTCGCCTACAAGATGAGCGCCGAGAAGGCGTATTCGACCGACAGCAATTTGCTCGGCGCCACCCACGAGGCCAAGGATCTCGAGAGCCTCGACAGCGGCATCAAGATCGTCAACCCGATCATGGGTGTGCCGTTCTGGCGCGACGATTGCGCCGTCAAGGCCGAGAAGGTCACGGTGCGTTTCGAGGAGGGCCAGCCGGTCGCGCTGAACGGCCAGACGTTTGCCGATCCCGTCGCATTGTTCCTCGAAGCCAACGCCATCGGCGGCCGGCACGGCCTCGGCATGAGCGACCAGATCGAGAACCGGATCATCGAAGCCAAGAGCCGCGGCATCTACGAAGCCCCCGGCATGGCGCTGCTGCACATCGTCTATGAGCGGCTGGTCACCGGCATCCACAACGAGGACACCATCGAGCAATACCGCATCAGCGGCATGCGCCTCGGCCGGCTGCTGTATCAGGGCCGCTGGTTCGATTCGCAGGCGCTGATGCTGCGCGAAACCGCCCAGCGCTGGGTGGCGCGCGCGGTCACCGGCGAGGTGACGCTCGAACTGCGCCGCGGCAACGACTATTCGATCCTGAACACCGAGAGCCCGAACCTGACCTATGCGCCGGAACGGCTGAGCATGGAAAAGGTCGAGGACGCCGCATTCACGCCGGCCGACCGCATCGGTCAGCTCACCATGCGCAACCTCGACATATCAGACACCAGGGCGAAGCTGTCGCTCTATTCGAGCACGGGTCTGCTGTCGAGCGGCGATGGCTCCGAGATCTTCAAGCTCGGTAACGACAAGAAGGATTGAAGCCTGCCGAATGACGCTGCCTGTAATGGTGGCGTCATTCGGCACGGCTAGATTTGCCGCGCAGCGTGCCTGCGGCGTTGTCGGCTTCAGGCGCGCCATTACGTTCGCGGGGCGCCTTCATGATCAAGCCATTCGCCGCCGCCGCGCTTGCGGTGGCCTTGT
Source organism: bacterium (assembly GCA_029946075.1). Taxonomy (GTDB): domain Bacteria; phylum Pseudomonadota; class Alphaproteobacteria; order Rhizobiales; family Xanthobacteraceae; genus Bradyrhizobium. The sequence continues at coordinate 968 of JAQSDT010000571.1, forward strand.
CGGGATCGCCCGTACTCGCGCAAACGATCTATCCGATCGACCGCGCCGAGATCCTTGCCGGGGCCCGTTTCGACTTCAAGGTCGAGTTTCCCGAGCGCGTCGATCCGGCGACTGTGAAGGTGACCGTCAACGGCGCCGATCACGCCGCAGCGTTCGGCCAGAGCGGCACGTTCGTCGAGCGCGAGGACGGCAAGGATCTATCGGCGTTGATCCTGCGCGATGTCGCGCTGTCGAAGCCCGGTCCTGTCACGGTCGAAGTCAGTGACGGCACGAGCCGCCGCAGCGTGGCGTGGACGGTGTACGACACCGGTCCGCGCCAGGCGAAGAACGTGATCCTGTTCGTCGGTGACGGCATGTCGCCCGCCGTTCGCGTCGCTGCGCGGATTCTGTCCAGGGGGATTGCGGAGGGCAGGAGCCGCGGCAAGCTTGCGATCGACGACATGCCGCATATGGCGCTGGTCGCGACCGCCGGCACGGATTCCATCATCACGGATTCGGCGAATTCGGCCAGCGCCTATGCGACCGGACACAAGACGGCGAACAATGCGATGGGCGTCTATGCCGACCGCACGGCCAGTCCGTTCGACGATCCCAGGGTCGAGACCATTGCCAGTCTGGCAAAACGCAAGCTTGGCCTCGCCATCGGCATCGTCACCAATACCGAGGTCGAGGATGCGACACCTGCCGCGATGGTGGCGCATACCCGCCGCCGCGCCGCCTATGACGAGATCATCGCGCAATTCTTCGCCGCAAAGCCCGATGTGTTGATGGGCGGCGGCAGCGCCAACTTTCTGCCGCAGGCCGCGGCAGGCTCGAAGCGCAAGGACGATATCGACTATGTGGCGCGGTTTCGCGATGCCGGATATCCGGTTGCGTTGACGAAGGGTGAGCTTGAGGCCATCGCGTCGAAGCCGGATACGCGCCGTATGCTCGGATTGTTCGCAACCGGCAACATGGACGGCGCGCTGGATCGCAAATTCGCCGGCGGCGGTGGTGTTGCGAAGTTTCCGGAGCAGCCTGACCTGACCGGGCAGACGCAGGCTGCGCTGAACGTGCTGTCGCGCAACGAGTCGGGATTTTTCCTGATGGTCGAATCCGGCATGATCGACAAATACGCGCATATCCTCGACATGGAACGCGCGGTCTACGACACGATCATGCTCGACAATGCGGTGCGGCTCGCGCGCGACTGGTCGCGGGCGCGCGGCGACGACACGCTGATCCTTGTCGTGGCCGACCACAATCACTCCAACAGCCTGATCGGCACGCTCAATGGCGAAGCGGCGCCCGACGCACCGTTGCAGGAGCGCGTGCGCGTCTACGACAAGGCTGGTTTTCCGGACTATGCGCCGCCCAATGCGGAAGGTTATCCGTCGCGGGTGGAGGCGAGCCGTCGCCTCGCCATCCTCGCTTCCAGCCAGTCGATCCTCGGCGGCAGCGTGCATTCTGGTGAGGACGTGATCCTTACCGCAACCGGCCCCGGCGCCGGGCGGGTGCGCGGCTCGATGGACAATACGGATGTGTTTCGCGTGATGGCCGAGGCCTTGGGGCTTGCGGCGGTCCAATAGCTCAAGCAAATTATCGCGCGTCAGGACCACGACGGGGCTGCTAACATCAGTTTCACGCAGCTTCGAAAGACAAGAATCTGCCGTTCGGTTTCTCCACGGTCGACAGCGAAGCCGCCCCGCGCCTCGGCGGCGACCGTTTGATTTCACGTCATTTTACGGCCCGAAAGGGACCTGCACCGTTCGCCGACTGACCCGGGCAGGGGCGAGAGAGACGTAACCGACGGAATGGATACTCGAGGAGATATTCGATGGCCAGATACCGACATGACCTGCCGCAACAGCGCGGCGGCATTTTTCTCACCGATGGCGGGATGGAAACCACGCTGATTTTCAATGATGGAATTGAGCTGCCGCACTTCGCCGCTTTTGTGCTGCTCGATAGCCCCGA
>JAQSDT010000572.1 GCA_029946075.1 bacterium
CTGCGGCAGATGAAGCCGACCGAAACCACGCGGGTCATCATCGACAGCGCCACGGCGCCGTGGAAGTCCGGCGATCCCGGCACGCCGGCCCGGCTGGCGCTGCATCTTGCGCCGGATACCGGAGAAAGCGTAACCCTTGAACGGATGCTGCCCGGCACGCATCTGGTCGAAACGGACCAGCCGGGCGGCGAGGAGATTTTCGTGCTATCCGGCGAATTGTCGGACCGCCACGGATGCTACGGCGCCGGGACCTGGATCAGGAACCCCGCCGGCTGCCGAACCGGATTCGGTTCGGCGGACGGAGCGACCTATTGGGCGAAGCGAGGACATCTGCGCCCGATGTCATGACAGGACAGAGATGGCTACGACGACGGCGCCGAAGCAGAGATCAGAAACCGCCGAACAGATCCTCGATCTTGCCGAGACGCTGATCCAGACGCGCGGCTACAGCGCCTTCAGCTACCAGGACATCGCCGACGGCCTCGGTATCCGCAAGGCCAGCATCCACTATCACTTCGCCTCCAAGGCCGACCTCGGCATCGCCGTCGTCAACCGCTACATCGACCGCTTCGACGCGGCCCTCAGTGAGATCGCCGGCAACGAGTCGAAATCCTCGATGGCGATGCTCGATTTTTACGTCCAGCCCTATTTGCAGTTCGCCGACACGCCTGACCGGGTGTGCCTCAGCGGCGCACTGGCCGGGGAAATGCTGGCGCTGCCGCCGGAACTGCGCCAGCGCGTCGATCATTTTTTCCAAACCCACCAGGCGTGGCTGACCAAAATCCTCAAACGGGGAGTCGGCAGGGGCGAATTCGTCCTGCCGGCGCCGGCGACAAAGACGGCGCGGCTGTTCTTTGCGGCGCTGCAGGGCGCCTTGCTGGTGAAACGCACCACCGACGATCCGTCGCAGCTGGGCGACGTCATCTCGGTGATGAAGCTGCAGCTCGCGGCACGCCGCTAGCGCGTTTTCCTGCCATCAGAACGCGGCTCCAGCGGTACTTCCGCTGATTTTTTCACAGCCGGATTCACGTTCACGGTCTGGACTCTTACCGGCCGACTCCCCGAGGGGATACTCTCAACCGATTCGTGCACGGCGCTGGGGATTGCGCCGCGCCCAAGGTCGTGCGTTTGGGGCAATAAATGTCGGGCGTAGTCGCGGCGATGCGTCGAACCCTGCTGTCGTGCACCTCACTGGCGCGCCGCGGCCTGATTTCGCTCGCCACCGCTTTGTCCGCGGTACCGAGCGCTGCTTTTGCCGAGGATTCGACGCTTCCGCAGCAGCTTTCGGCCTGGCTCGACCTCAATCATCAGGAATTCGCCGTCATCACGACCGCGCTGGCGCTGGTCGGATTCACCGCGGTAGCCGCCATCCTGCTGATGCGGACGCGGGTACGGGCCACCCGGACGGAACTTCGCCTCCGCACCGATATCGCCGACCTGCAGGTGCAGGCCGACCGGCTGCGCGCGCTGCTGTTTGCCGAGCCGCAGATCCTGGTCGCCTGGGCTGCGGGCGATAACCGCCCGCAAATCAGCGGCGACACGTCGCTATTGATCTCGCAGGACGCGCTGTCGAATTCGCCGCAACGCATCCTCGCATTCGGAACCTGGCTGCCGCCGGAACCGGCGCTGCAGATGGACCACGCCGTCGACGCGCTGCGCGAGGCCGGCGAGGGCTTTCTGCTGCATCTGTCGACCTCGAACGGCCGCGCCATCGAGGCGATGGGCCGCGCCATCGGCGGCCAGGCCATTGTAAGGATTCGCGAACTCGGCGGACTACGCCGGGAACTCGCCGAATCCAACCTGCGCTACAAGACCCTGCAGGAAGAGACCGAACTGCTGCGCGATTTCGCCGCCGCGGCGCCGTGGCCGATCTGGGCCAAGAGCCACGAAGGCAATCTGCGCTACGCCAACACGGCCTATGTGCGCGCCACCGAGGGTGTCAGCGTCGCCGACGCGATTCACCGCAATCTCGAACTGCTCGAAAGCGACCAGCGCACCGAGATGGGCCGGGCGCTCAACGACAATGCCAGCTACAGCGCGCGGCTGCCGATCGTGGTCGGCGGCGAGCGGCGCATTTACGACGTCCAGTCGCTGCGGCTCGGCGGCGGCAGCGCCGGCATCGCGATCGACGCCAGCGAGGCCACCGCGCTGCGCGACGCGATGGACCGGATGGCCGAAGCGCATCGCCGCACCCTCGACCAGTTGTCGTCGGGGGTTGCCGTGTTCGACGGTCAGCGCCGGCTGGCCTTCTACAACGAATCCTACCGGCGGCTGTGGGGCCTCGATCAGGCCTTCCTCGACGCCCAGCCCGACGATTCCAGCGTGCTCGACCGGCTGCGCGCGGCGCGCAAGCTGCCGGAACAGCCGGATTTCCGCGCCTGGAAGGCCAAGCTGCACGAGGCCTACCGCGCGGTCGAGCCCGAGAGCTACACGTGGTTTCTGCCCGACGGCCGCGCGCTCAGCGTCGTCACCACGCCGAACCTCGAAGGCGGCGTCACCTATCTGTTCGACAACGTCACCGAAAGCCTCGATCTGGCGCGGCGGTTCGATCGCCTGACCCGGGTCCAGTACGAGACGCTCAACAGCCTCACCGAAGCCGTCGCCGTGTTCGGCAGCAACGGCCGGGTGGAACTGTTCAATCCGTCCTTCGCCAAAATGTGGAAGCTGTCGGCGGAACAACTGAAGGAGCAGCCGCATATCGAAACGGTGGAAGGCTGGTGCAAGCCGCTGTTCGACGACGCGCTGACCTGGCGCGCGCTGCGCGAATCGATCACCGCGATCGAGAATCGTGCCCAGGTGTCGATGAAGCTGGAACGCAGGGACGGCAGCGTGCTGGACTGCATGACCATGCCGCTGCCGGACGGCGCGACCATGCTGACCTTCCAGGACATCACCGACACCGAGAATGTCGAGCGCGCGCTGC
>JAQSDT010000573.1 GCA_029946075.1 bacterium
ACCTTGGTTACGTTGTTGAGGACAGCGGGAGCAAACAGGTTCACGTTGCTACCCTTGAAATCGGCCCAGTTGCCCTGAGCTTCCAGGCCGAACACCCAGTTGGTGGCCTGCCAGCGATAGCCGACCTGACCGCCGACCGTGCCGCCGGTAGCGTCGTGGCAGCCTTCCGGCTGCGCCGGATTGACGACCGCGCCCCCATTATTCGTGATATCCCAGCAGTTGCGGGCCGAACCGCCGCCGCCGTTGATGCCCACATAGAAGCCGGTCCAGTTGTAGACGGAGACCATCGGCGCCGGCGCCTTGGTGTAAGGGCGGGCTGCCAAATCCGCCGCGGAGGCGGCGCCGGCGAGAAGGATCGAGGTAGCTGCGGCAAGTACAAGCTTCTGCATAGGGGCACTTTCAATGGCAGTCTGATTTCCGGAGAATAAGTGGAACGTATGGCCTCGATCGGCGAATGTCTGTCACTCATTTGCAACATCCGGCCTTCGCGTTGACGCTCCGTTCTGGCTGCGCCAAGCTCGCAGCAAAGCAAAACAACATCCGGAGGACGCCCCATGCTCCGCGCCGAAGACAACAAATTCCTGACCGAGTCCGGTGCCGGCACCGGCATGGGCGAACTGCTTCGCCGCTTCTGGCTTCCCGTGCTGCTCTCGGCAGAGCTGCCCGAGGCCGACGGCACCCCGAAGAAGATCGTCGTGATGGGCGAGGAACTGCTCGCCTTCCGCGACAGCCGCGGCGTGGTCGGGGTGATCGATCAGTATTGCCCGCATCGCGGCGCCAATCTCTGGCTCGGGCGCAACGAGGAATGCGGTATCCGCTGCGTCTATCACGGCTGGAAGTTCGACACCGATGGGCGCTGCGTCGACATGCCGACGTCCTATCCCGACCTCAACGCCAAGGACCTGATCCGCATCAAGGCCTATCCGGTGCGCGAATGGGGCGACATGATCTGGGCCTATATGGGTCCGGCCGATCAGGTGCCCGAACTGCCCGATCTCGAAATGGCGCTGGTGCCGGCCTCGCACCGTTACGTCACCAAGAAATGGCAGGACTGCAACTGGGTGCAGGCGCTCGAAGGCTCGATCGACACCGCGCACTTCACCTTCGCGCATCTGTCGTTCGAGAAGGAAGAGAACGAGATCCTCGACATCAAGAAGCATTTCGTGAATCCGCTGGTGCGGGTCGCGACCGACCACATGCGATGGATCGCCGAGGATCCGCGCCCCGTCATCAAGATCAATCCGCACGAGGCCGGCCTCACGGTCGCCGGCGGCAGGCTCACCGGCTCCGACAACATCTACTGGCGCATCGCCCAGTTCCTGATGCCGATCCATGCCTATGCGCCGAGTTCGATGCCGGGCGAGAATATTTTCGGCCAGAGCTTCGTGCCGGTCAGCGATACCAATTGCTGGATCTACACCTACGCCTGGAATCCGGAGCGCCCGCTGACGCAGACCGAGCGCGACGGCTACGACCGCGGCAACGGTGTGATGGCGGTGGTGGACGAGAATTATGTCCCGCTGCGCAACAAGTCGAACGACTATCTGATCGATCGCAAGCTGCAGAAGACCCATAGCTACACCGGCATCAAGGGCGTGTCCGAGCAGGACGCCGCCGTGCAGGACAGCCAGGGGCCGATCGCCGATCGCACCCGCGAGCATCTCGGGCCCACCGATCTCGGCATCATGCATTTCCGCAAAACCGTGACGGATGCCGCCCGCGCGCTGCAGCAGGGCACGGCACCGCCGCATCTTGCGCATCAAGACCGTTACACGGTCCGCTCCGGCGCCTGCGTCACCAGCAAGACCAAGGATCTCACCACCGTGATGATCGAACGGTTCGGCGACCCGGCAGGCTATGTCGGTCGGCCCGGCCGGACCGCGGCGGCGGAATAGCCGGTAACCTTACGCGTTGACGCTGTTGCGGCATTCGCGCCGCATTGCAGGCGTGCTGGCACGGCGCTCGCAACCCAATCCCTGATCGGTCGACGCTGTCCCATGGCGGGGCAGGCGATTGGCCCAAGCAGGGAAACGCGGGATGATCAGGTCACTGGCGGCACGAAGTCTGACGGCGCGGCAGAAGTCCAGCATCAGGAGCATTGCCTACCGGCTGGGCGGTTACCGGCTGCGGCCGGTCGAGCAACTCGTCGAGGACGTCGTTCTGCACGACGGCGCGCAGTCGTTCCTTCAGATAGGCGCCAATGACGGCTATCTGTCGGACCCGCTCAACCTCGCGATCTTCCGCCACGGACTGGCCGGCACCTTCGTCGAGCCGCAGCCGAACTATTTTCGCGAGCTGCAGAACACCTACCGCAAATTCGCCGGCATGGTTTACGTGCAGTGCGCCATCGCGGCCCAGCCGGGGATGATGACGATGTATTCGCTCGATTGCGCCTCCGGCCGGCTGCCAGGCTGGGCGCACGGCGTCGGCACGCTCTCGCGTGAACAGATCCGGAAGTTCGGCGACCAGATCGACGATATCGACGCCTACATCCGCTCCCAGGACGTCGAATGCATCACGGTCGCGGAACTGCTCCGCCGGGCGTCGCATCCCGATCCCGATATTCTGGTCGTCGACGCCGAGGGCTTCGATCACCCGATTCTTTCGCAATTCGATTTTGCCCGCCTTTCGACCAGGCTCGTCATCTACGAAACCGAAAGCATGAGCGGAGATCATGCGGCCGATCTGAAGCAGCGGTTGCAGGCGGCAGGTTTTGCCCTCTTCGACGCGGATCAGGATACGGTTGCGTTACGACGCGACAGCGCGACGTTTCGCAAGAGGGGCGGTCCGGAACAGGCGGTTGGAAACGCGTAACCGCGCCTAGAGCATTGCCGGTTCTGATTGAATCAGAACCGGGCTCTAGCTTCTTGTTTTGACGCGTTTTCTTCACGCGAACCGGTTTCCACTTCGCTCGAA
>JAQSDT010000574.1 GCA_029946075.1 bacterium
CGCGGAGTTAAATCACTGATTTGCCCGACGGGTTAAGCGGGATATTTTTGCGCGAGGGGATGGACAGACTTTTGGTGATTTGCCCGTCGTGCCAATCGGTCGCAGGTAATGTTGAATTTCGTCATTGCGAGCGCAGCGAAGCAATCCATAGCACGGCGTTGGGACAGATGGATTGCTTCGCTGCGCTCGCAATGACGGAGGAAGTTTTTCGGGTCGGGAAGTATGTTCCCTCCCCCTACTCCATCTTGATATTCGCGTCGGTAATCACCTTGCGCCAGCGCAGGATTTCCTCGTCGACGAAGACGCGGAATTCTTCCGGGGTGCTGCCGACGGCGACGATGCCCTGCTCGGCGAGCTTTTCCTTCATCGCAGGATCAGCCAGCGCCTTCTTCGCTTCCGCCGAAACGCGCTCGACGATTTCCTTCGGCAGGCCCGCCGGCGCGATGATGCCGGCCCAGGTGCCGGAGACGAAATCCGGTACGCCCTGCTCTGCCATCGTCGGCACGTCGGGCGCCGCCGGAATCCGCTCCTTCGCCGTGACCGCGATCGCCTTGGCGTTGCCGGAGCGAACCTGCGGCATCAGCGGACCGACGATGTCGAACATCACGTTGATGCGGCCACCGACGATATCCTGCAGCGCGCCCGCCGTACCCTTGTAGGGAATATGCTGCATGTCGATGCCGGTGCGGCTCTTGAACATCTCCATGGTGAGATGCGCCGCAGCGCCGACGCCGCTGGAAGCAAAATTGAGTTCGCCGGGCTTGGCCTTGGCGAGCGCAATCAGTTCCTTGATGTTGTTGGCCGGCAGCGAGGGGTGCGCGATCATGATCAGCGGCGCGCTGCTCATCAGCGAGACGTAGGTCAGATCCTTCTGCGTGTCGTAGGGCAGTTTCGGATTGAGCGTGGCGTTGACGGCATGCGCCGCGATCACGGTGCCGAAGGTGTATCCGTCGGGCGCCGCCTTGGCGACGACGTCGGTGCCGATGATGGCGTTGGCGCCCGGCTTGTTCTCGAAGATCACGGGCTGGCCGAGCGCGTCGGAAATCTTCTGGCCGACGAGGCGGGCCATCAGATCGGTGTAGCCACCCGGCGTATAGGGCACCACCATGCGGATCGGCCGGTTCGGCCAGTTCTGCGCCAGCGCGCCGCTTGCGCTCGCAAGAACGATGACAAGCGCCGAAATGGCGCGGACAAGACGTGACATGATGCAGCTCCTTCAACCTCCGCGGTATTTTTATGGGTGCGGCGTTTCCCTGCCGGCAGGCTAGCGTATCAGGCGGCAGGCGAGATAGCCGCCAGAGCGCAGTGCCCCCGCCGCTTGCGACATGGCGGCTCTGGCCGAAATACGCGGGCCGTGATTTTATTGCACGACAAGAGCGATCAGCCGCCGGATTGAAGGCGACGGCCTATTTCATCCAACTCGACCACGCCTGATTTCCCAGCAATTGATTGGAGCGACCGATGCAGGTCTACAACGTAGTCAAGTTCAAGGTGAAGGCCGGCGAAGAGGCCGCCTTTCTCGCCGCGCACAGCGACGGCAAGGCCAAATGGCCGGGCCTCGAGCGCGGCGTCATCATTAAGACCGGCGAGCAGATGTTCTGTTTGATCGGCACATGGTCGAGCCAGGAAGCCATGGTCGCGGCGCGGCCCGCGATGCTCAAGACGCTGGATTCCTTCCGAGCGCTGCTCGAGGATCAGGGCGGCGGAAAAGGCATCACGGACGCCGTGTCGGGCGCGGTCGCGCTCGATCTCTGATCGACCTCTCCCCGCCGCAAGACGGGGAGAGGTCGCAACAGGCTTCAGTTCGTCGGCATGACGTAAGCAAGGATGCGGCCGCGCGAGACCGGGGCTTCGCGCACGCGGTTACCGTTATTGCCCGAAATCATGATCGGATTGCCCGATGCGTCGATGCCGGTGATGATGCCGACATGACCGCCGCCGCGGCCGCGGCCCATCACGGCGATGGCGCCGACCTGCGGACCGGAAATGCGCTGGCCGTAACTGGCGAACGATTTCGCCATGTCCGAGCCGGTGCCGCGGTAGCCGGAATGCTCCAGCACCATGTTCATGAAGCGGGCGCACCACAGGTTGCCGCGCCCGGTCGGATTGCCGCCGAGATGACGGCGGGCTTCGGCGACGACGTTCGAGGAGGCGAAGCCCATCGCGCCGCCTGTTGGCGTCAGGGTCGTATTGGGATCGACACCTGGGTTTGCCGCGACGCTTGCATTGGCGTCAGCAAAACCGCCGGCCTGCATCTGCGCCACGCCGCGCTCCCAGCGCGAGAGCCGTACGGCCTGCCTGTGGTGGCGATGCGCACGGTGTTTTGCATGATGACTGGCGTGGTAGGCCATATGGGTCTTGGCAGGGCGCCCTGCGCCGTGATGTGGCCGGGCGGAGGCCGGAGATACCGAGATAGCGAACGATACCGAACACAGCGCCAACGCGAGACAACGAAGCGACCGGCGAAACGCAAACAACTGAAGCATTCTTCATCCTCTGTAGCACCCCCACTTCCCCAGCGTTCGCCTGCGAACGAACGCGGGCCGCGGTTTTGTCGGGTGCTGTGACCGGAGGAAGATTTCATGTGGCAGTGCGGAAACGATTTCGGGGTCATTCCGCGATCATTCGATGGCGAAAAAGAACCTGTCTTGCCGCATTGCAGCCGCGAGAATTAACTGCAATTTTGCTGCGCGGACGCGCAAGGAAGTTGCGTGAAAACAAGAAAATGGAAGGGAAAACGAATGCCCAGCGCGGTCACGAAAGATAATTTCCGTCTGCACTATGAAGAGGCGGGAACCGGAACGCCGATCATTTTCCTGCACGAATTCGCGGCCGACCACACCAACTGGGAACCGCAGATGCGCTACTTCTCGCGCGGCCACCGCTGCATCGCCTATTCGGCGCGCGGCTACACG
>JAQSDT010000575.1 GCA_029946075.1 bacterium
AATACGATATCTTGCTGTCGACCACGATCATCGAGTCCGGTCTCGATATTCCCAATGCCAATACGCTGATCGTGCACCGCGCCGACATGTTCGGTCTCGCCCAGCTCTATCAGTTGCGCGGACGGGTGGGGCGCTCCAAGCTGCGCGCCTATGCGCTGTTCACGCTGCCGGCGCAGCAGAAAATCACCGGCCAGGCGGAGCGCCGGCTGAAGGTGTTGCAGTCGCTGGAGACGCTGGGGGCGGGCTTCCAGCTTGCCTCGCACGACCTCGACATCCGAGGCGCCGGCAATCTGCTCGGCGAGGAACAGTCCGGCCACATCAAGGAGGTCGGCTTCGAGCTTTACCAGTCGATGCTGGAGGAGGCGATCCTCAACCTCAAGGCCGGCGTGGCGGAGCCCGCCGCCGACCGCTGGTCGCCGCAGATCACCATCGGCATGCCGGTGCTGATCCCCGAGGAGTACGTCAACGACCTTTCGGTGCGGCTGTCGCTGTACCGGCGTCTCGCTGATCTCGAGACCGACGACGAAATCGACAATTTCGCCGCCGAGATGCGCGACCGATTCGGCGTGCTGCCCGACGAGGTGCGCTATCTGTTCAAGGTCGCCGCGATCAAGGCGTATTGCCGCCGGGCCAATGTCGAGAAGGTCGATGCCGGCCCGAAGGGCGCCGTCATCACATTCCGCGACAACAAGTTCGCGCAGCCGGACCGGCTGGTGTACTTCATCCGCCAGCATGGCCAGGCCGCCAAGGTACGGCCGGACATGAAGGTGGTGTTCCTGCAGGTCTGGAAGACGCCGGAAGAGCGGCTGATGGGCACGACCGAAATCCTGCGCCAGCTCGCCAACCTTGCCGAAAACAAGAAGGCGGCGTGATCACGTCGCAGGGTGGGGAATTCCGCGCGGAACAATGATTTACGAGGCGGCGCGCTGCGCTTCCTCGGTCAGCCGCGCCAGCAGCGTCTTGGCAGAATCGTTCGGCAACAACGTCACGACGGTGACGTCAGGCTCCATCCGGGTGTCGCGCTTGCCGTGATTGGTGTGACGCATCACGCTGGACAAACGCCGCGCCACGGCGTGCGCGGTCTTCAGGTCGGTCTCGGCGAAGGCCACGATGACGGAACCGTCTTCCTGCACCGCGCCGAAATCCATGCGCCGCATCAGGCGGCTGATGATCCGCGCACCGTCGAAACGGGCGCGGGGATGCGTCGTATCGAACGCGAAGCGTGCCGCCGACAATCCGCCGCCGCGTTGCTGGGTCTGGTAGACGGCGCTGGCGAAATCGCGCGCGAAGGCGTCCGGAGTGAGCAGTCCGGTCTGGATGTCGATCAGCCCCTCGGCGTCGATCGCTTTCAGGGTACGGCCGAGATGCGCTTCAAAGGCGTGCTGGCGAACGAGGGGCATGATGGTTGCCACCGCCTGCGCTGGATCGCTCGCGATAATTTCGAGGTTCGGCAGGTCGTAGGCAGGGGCGAGATCGCCGGAGGTCACCACGATCGGCAGGTGACGGAACCTCGCATCCTCGGTCAGCACCGTGAGGAATGCGTCGATCACGCGAAGACTGAAACCTTCCGAGAGCACGATGCCATCGATATCCCTGACGTTGAGGTGCTTGGCGGCAGCCTCGATCGAGAGCGCGCCAACGACGGCGGTGCGCTCGCCAAGCGCAACCGAAAGCGTCGGGTAGGCGCCGCCGCGACCGACCAGCAGCACGGTGGCGTCGCGCGCCGGATCGATATGCGACAGCGCCATCGGCGTTGCCGGCACCAGCCGGCGCATCACGGTCGAATGCAGCGACCGCACGCGCAGCGCGGCGCGAAGCCGCGCGATCAACCGGTCGGAGCCTGCGGGGCTCTGGAAAAACGGAATGGCATTTTCCGGAAGCGCGATCGCGGGATCGACCACGATGAGGGGCAGATAGGGCTGGTGCGCATCGATCCGCGCCGCCAGCTCAGCCAGCCTCGCTTCGTCGGCAGGCGATGCCGTGGCCAGCACGGCAGCCGGCTGCGTTTGCTCGACGGCGTGGGCAGCCTCGGACCAATCGGCTTCGACGACGGGAAACACCTTGGCGACATCAAGCGCCGCCGCAACGGACGTCTGGCTTGCGCTCGAAACGACGAGGATCGGACCTTGCTGAGACATCGGACTACCGGATCAAGCGCTCCCTGGGAGGCTGAACCGTAGTTCCTTCGGCTTAATGTGACGTCAACGGGTGGTTTAGGCAGCGCCGGTCCGGTCGCGAAAGGCTTCGACCATCAATGGGTTAAGACCGAGTTCTGCCAGGGCGTCGCGGGCGCGGGCGTTGTCCTGCGCCCTGCCGGCGAGGCGGTGGCCACTGAGGCGATCCGGCAGCGCGGTCAGCAGCGCGCCCTGTCCGAGCCGGCGCGCCCATTCCTGCAAATCCTGCGCGAGGAAGCGATAGCCGCCGACCGCCATGATGCCGGACGGGGGCGCGGTGATGTTGATCGCGCCTGTCGCGCGGTCAAGCCGCGCCGAATAGTCCGTGTCGACGTAGTCGCGGGGCGCCGCCGCGATCATGCTGTCGCTCGGCGGCGGGGCCGGTGCGTAGGCGGCAACCGGGATCATCGGGCCGCGCAGGCCCAGCGTGCCGCGGGGCGTCAGCAGGATATCGCCCGCGATCGACGAGCCCGGCAGTTCGCGCGGCGCGCCATGCGGGCCGGGCCTGATCAGCGCCGGCGATCCGTCCTCGGCGATCCGTCGCGCACCGAACAGCCCGGCCTCGCCGAACAGATAGACGTCGGTCAACGTCGCCTGCTGCGCGGACCACGCGGCGCTCGAGCCGACCTGTTCCGGTGTGCGCCACAGGCCGATGACGTTGCGCAAGCTCGGCGCCCGCGCCGCCAGATCGAGTTCGTCCAGCCGCAACGCCAGCTGCGCCGGTGCAATCAGCGTCT
>JAQSDT010000576.1 GCA_029946075.1 bacterium
GAATGCGGCATTGCCGCCCATGGTGTGATTCCACGGCATCCAGTCCAGCACGGTCGCAATCGGCCCGTTCGGATCGCGCGGGCGTACCTGCATCATCATCGCCGCATTGGCGCACATCATCTCCTGCGTGTTGATGACGGCCTTGGGCATGCCGGTCGAGCCCGACGTGAACAGCAGCTTGCCGACGGTGTCAGGCGTAATCTTCGCAATCGATTCCTCGACCGCCGATGTCACCGGCGTGGCGGCGAGATCCGCAAAGGATACGCTCTCGATGCCGTCGCAGGGCCGCAGCACGTGCACGACGGTGACGCCGGTCAGATCGAGCGCCTTCAGCGCCTTCTCGAAGGTCGGCCCGTCCTGCACCATGACGACGGCTGGCTTGATCAGGTTGAAGAGATATTTGAGCTTGAGGTGATCCAGGCTCATCAGCGAATAGGCCGGCGACACCGGCGCCGCCGGCAGGCGCGCCTGCATCGCGGCCTGCGTCATCAGCGCGTGTTCGATCGAATTGCCGGAGAGGATCGTGACCGGACGTCCAGCGGCGACGCCGAGATTGAGCAGGCCCTGCGTCAACCCGTCGACGGTGCGCTTGGCTTCGCCGTAGGAAACCTTCCGCCACTGCCGGTCCGCACCGCCGCGCTGCGCCAGCCAGATTCGCTCCGGCGCTTCTTTTGCCCATTTCGCCAGCGACGCCGGGATGTGCTTCTCGTAGGGCTGCAGCGGAATACGCGATTTGAGAATGACGACGCCATCGGGACGACGCTCGACCGCGATGTCGCGCGCCAGCCATTCGATCTTGCGAAAGGCCGGCTTGGTCAGCACGGCGGCAGCACTCCCACTCATATTGCGTCTCCCGGAATTCAGTCCTTTACGGATCTTGAAGCCTTGTTTTTCTACCGCCTGATATAGACAGGCTTTCGCTTTTCAAGGAAGGCCCTGATGCCTTCGCCAAATTCTTCCGAGCGGCTGCACAGCACCTGGTTGCGGTCTTCCATCGCGATCACGGCCTCGATCGAACCGGCATCGACGCTCATATTGAGGCATTCCTTGGACAGGCGCAGGCCGACCGGCGAGGCCGTCATCATCGCATCGACGTAAGGTTCGGCCGCGGCATCGAGCCCGCCTTCCTCGATCACTTCAGAGACGAGGCCGACGGCGAGCGCGCGTTCGGCGCCGATGAAGCGGCCGGTGAGGATCAGTTCGGATGCCACGGACACGCCGACGAGACGCGGCAGGAAATAGGACGTGCCGATATCGCAGCCGCCGAGACCAAGCTTGATAAAGGCGCAGTTCATGCGTGCCGATTTTGTGGCAATGCGGATGTCAGCGGCGAGCGCCAGCGCAAAGCCGCCGCCGGCGGCGGCGCCCTGCACCAGGGCGATGATCGGCTGCGGACAACGCCGCATCAGCATCACGATGTCGGCAATCCGGCGCTGCGAGTCCAGCGACTCGGTGACGCCAGGCGGCTCCTGCTGCCCGGCGCGGCGCTTCATCGCATGTTTCAGATCGAGCCCGGCACAGAACGCGGCGCCGGCACCCTTGAGGACCACCACGCGCGTGGCGCGATTGCGCTGCAGGCTTTCAAAGTAGGCATTGAGCGCGTCGATCAGCGACGGATCGAGCGCGTTGAGGCTGTCCGGACGATTGAGCGTAACCCGGTCGACGCCGTCATTGTGTTCGATCAGCAGCGGTTGAGTCACGAGCAGATCCCCACTCACCGTCGTCCCGGCGAACGCCGGGACCCATAACCACAGAACGTTGTTGTTACGCATGGTCTCTGCCGCCTGATGGCAACAGAGACATCACGCGGTATGGGTCCCGGCTTTCGCCGGGACGACCGAAGCTACCGCGGCGCCATGCGGATCGCGCCGTCGAGACGAATGGTCTCGCCGTTGAGCATCGGGTTCTCGACGATGTGAACCGCGAGGTTGCCGTACTCCGAGGCGTCGCCGAGGCGGGCCGGATGCGGCACCTGGGCGCCGAGGCTCTTGCGGGCCTCTTCGTTCAGACCCATCAGCAGCGGCGTCAGGAACAGACCGGGCGCGATGGTGTTGACGCGGATCTTGAGGCTGGCGAGGTCGCGGGCGGCCGGCAGTGTCATGCCAACGATGCCGCCCTTCGAGGCCGAGTAAGCGATCTGGCCGATCTGGCCTTCATAGGCTGCGACGCTGGCGGTGTTGATGGCAACGCCGCGCTCTTCACCGATCGGGGCTGCGGTCGCGAGCCGTTCGGCGAACAGGCGCAGCACGTTGAAGGAACCAATCAGGTTGACGTTGACGATGCGGACGAACTTCGCCAGCGGGTAGACGCCGTCCTTGCCGACGGTGCGCTGCGAACCGCCGATGCCGGCGCAGTTCATCAAGACGCGCGCGATGCCGTGCGCGGCTTCAGCCTTGGCGATCGCAGCCTTGATGGCTTCCTCGTCGGTGACGTCGGCGTGGAGGGCAACGCCCTTCACCTCGGCGGCGACCTTCTCGGCGTTTTCCTTGTTCTGGTCGATCACGCCGATTTTCGCGCCCTTGGCGGCCATGGCGCGGGCGGTCGCGGCACCGAGGCCCGAACCACCGCCGGTGATGAGAACGGCAACGTCTTTCAACTGCATTGTATCAACCTTTCCTTCAACGTTTCCTTGGAGCGTTTCTTCTCTAGACTTCCGGAACTCAGGGACACGCGACCGTCAACCGGCGGCCGCGGCGTCCTTTTCTCTTTCGTTCAGCATGCCGCCGCAGATCAGCGCTTCCATGTGCTTGATGTACTGGCGGCAGACTTCGTCGGTGACGGGACCGACACCGGTGGCGCGAGACATCGCGTGCCGGCCGAAAAACAGGTGATCGCAGGCACCGATCAGGCTGGTGTAGAACAGCACCGGATCGATATCGCGGAACTCGCCGGCCTTCACCCCTTC
>JAQSDT010000577.1 GCA_029946075.1 bacterium
GATTATGCCGCGCGGATCGAACCCAGGAAGCCGTCGACCGCGCCCCTGAGCTGCTCGGACTGCGAGGAAAGCCCGGTCGCGGCAGCCAGCAGTTTCGACGCCGCGGCGCCGGCCTCACCGGAGGCGCGGGCCACGCCGGTGATGTTGTCGCTGACCTCGCGCGTGCCGTTGGCGGCCTGCTGCACATTGCCCGAGATTTCGTTGGTCGCCGCGCCCTGCTGCTCGACGGCCGCGGCGATGGCGCCGGAGATCTCGTTGATCTCGCCGATGGTGCCGCCGATCGCCTGGATTGCCGCGACGGCCTCGCCGGTCGCGTTCTGGATGTCCTGAATCTGGGCCGAGATCTCCTCGGTCGCCTTCGCGGTCTGGTTCGCCAGCGCCTTCACTTCGCTCGCGACGACGGCAAAGCCGCGGCCATGCTCGCCGGCGCGGGCCGCCTCGATGGTGGCGTTCAGCGCCAGCAAATTGGTCTGGCTGGCGATGGTCTGGATCAGCGTGACGACTTCGCCGATCTTCTGGGTGCCGCTGGCGAGGCTCTCGACGACCGTGTTGGTGCGGCGGGCCTCGCTCGCGGCCTTGCCGGCAACTTCGGCGGAGCGCGTGGCCTGGCTGGCGATCGCGCTGATCGATGCGCTCAGTTCTTCGGCGGCGGCCGCGACCGTGCCGACATTGGCCGAGGCCTGCGTCGATGCGGCGGCTGCCGCCGCGGTCTGGCGCGTGGTTTCCGCGCTGCTGCCGCTCATCGACGACGACATGCCCTGCATTTCATTGGCGGCGACCGCGACGGCCTCGACGATGTGGCCGATCTTGCGTTCGAAATCCTCGGCGAGGCTGCGCATCGCGGCATCGGCCTCCAGCTTCACCCGCCGCTCGCCCTCGCTGCGCTCGGCATTGGCGCGCGCTTCGGCGGCGTTGGCGGTTTCGGCTTCCTCGGTCTTCTGGGCGGCTGTCGCGAACAATTGTTCGAGCTGGAAGGCGAGCCAGATCAGCACGCCGGCTTCCATGATCAGGATGACGGCATGCATCACCACGCGGCCGAGATCGGTGCCGCCGGGGAAGATCGCGGCGGGCACGACGAAGTTCAGGACCAGATGATGCAGCGCGACCGCGAGCGTGCCGGCGACGATCGGGCGCCAGTCGCAATAGGCGACGAGGGCTGCCAGCGTCGCGAAGAAATACATGTGGGTGTCGATCTGCCAGGGATGGCCCGACAGCTGCGAGGTGAACACGGCGACGCCGCCCATCACCGCCACCGCGACCGTCAGCCGCGTCGACAATCCATTGCCCGAGGCGCGCCAGGAGAACGTCGCAGCCGCGGCCAGCACCACGGTGAACAGCGTCGGCATCCAGCCCGTACCGCGCAGCATGCCGATGGCGAGGGCGACCGGCACATGCAGCCAGAGCAGGGCAATCAGCGTCTTGCTCGCGGTCTCGCGCAGTGCTTCGAGGTCACGGTTACCGGTGGTCATGCATAGTCCTCTTATATGGCTTTGGTGAAACAGGCGGCGATGGTTTGCGGATCGAGCGTGAACCAGGCTCCGGCCTGCTGCAGCCGCGACAATCCTTCACGGCCATCCGGCCGCACCACCAGCAGGGATGGGACGGCGGTCAGGCGAACGATTGAGGCGTTGGCTGAAGCGGCGGCCGTGAAGGCCTGCGGGGCGTCCCACCATACCGGGAAGGCGACCGCCACGATTTCGGTCTCGGGGCGAGCCTGGAACGTCAGGCCTGCGATGCCGACAGAGCTCACGGCCAGCAACAGCATGGCGTTGAGCCAGGCCGGCCAGTGACGTCTGATAGTGGTATGAGTCCGACCCATCCCCCGTGTCTAAAGAGACGGGGCTAATGTTCCGTGAATGGAACGGCCGCGGAAATCCGGACTTCTACGCAGCTGGCACCGGCAGCGCGGTCACCGACTTGATCTTCTCCATCGCAAAGCGCGAGGTGACGTTCTTCAGCGGCACGGCGCTGATCAGTTTCTTGTAGAACACGTCGTAGCTGGCCATGTCGGCGACCACGACGCGCAGCATGTAATCGACGTCGCCGGCCATCCGGTAAAACTCCATCACCTCGGGCATGGCGCTGACGGCGCCGGCGAAGGTCTTCAGCCAGGATTCGGAGTGGTCGGCGCTCTCGACCGAGACGAACACGGAAATGCCGAGCCCGATCTTGTTCTGGTCGACCAGCGCTACCCGGCGCAGAATCACGCCATCGGCCTCCAGCCGCTGGATACGCTTCCAGCACGGCGTCGAGGACAGTCCGACCCGGTCGCCGATCTCGGCGACGGACAGGGAGGCGTCCTCCTGCAGCACGGTCAGGATCTTGCGATCGATGGCGTCGAGGCGACGGTTGGCTTCGGGGATCTGAACGGCAAGGTCGGTCATGAGAAGAAAATTCCATAAGAGAGGTTTAAGTCCCTAATATATAGAAAAATCTTCTAAAGCAAGTCCGACTATTGCCCGGCGGGCGCCCGGGCGCCCGCTTGGTCGTGGCCCAAAAGCTCTTCAACTTCAACACGTTGCGGGGCGGCAAAAGCGCCGCCGTGCCGGGTGCATTTCAGGGCTGCGGCAGCGGAGGCGAATCGCAGCGCCTGCCGGAGCTCCTGTTTCTCGGTGATGGCGAGCGCAAAGGCGCCGTGGAAGACGTCGCCGGCGCCCAGCGTGTCCACCGTGTGGACCGGGAAGGCCGGGGTCTCCTGGGTAGCGCCATTCTCGTCCAGCCAGATCGTGCCCCGCGGACCGCGGGTGCCCGCCAGGAACGATGGCGTCAGCCTGGCGATCATCTTCAGGGCCTTTTCGTCGTCGGCGATATCGGCGGTCTCCTGCAGCGGCTCGCTCGAGAACACCAGATGCGAGGAGGCGTTCAGCAGCCCCTCGCGCAGCGACATCGCGCGATCGACGTC
>JAQSDT010000578.1 GCA_029946075.1 bacterium
CACCCGAAACCTTTCGGCGATGCTGCACTTCGCGGCGTTGATCGGCGCCACAATCGCATGTGCTGTATCTTCCGGTAAAACAATCAAAGAGTGTGACATTGATCGCGCTTCCCTTAGATGGCGTTAGCCAAGGTGCGGTGATTGGCGGGCTCGTTCTGAATACGATTGAGTTCTGCGTAGACCCCGCCGAGGGCGAGAAGCTCGTCATTCGACCCCTGCTCAGCAACAAGGCCATCTTTCAAAACGATGATCTTGTCCGCGTTTCTGATAGTGCTAAGCCGGTGCGCGATCATAATCACGGTGCGGCCTGCCATCAGGCGCCGCAGGCCTTCAATGACAAGATGCTCGGATTCGGTATCGAGCGCAGCCGTCGGCTCATCGAGGATCATGATCGGAGAATTGCGAATGACGGCGCGCGCGATCCCGATCCGCTGCCGCTGACCGCCGGAGAGGGTATCGCCGCGTTCGCCCACGAGGGAATCGTAGCCGTGGGGCATCCGCCTGATGAATTCATCAGCGTTTGCGACTTTCGCCGCTGCGACGACCTCTTCGTGGGAAGCGCCAGGTCGGCCATAGGCGATATTTTCACGAATGGTGCCGTGGAACAGGACAGTCTCCTGAAGCACAAAGCCGATCTGATCGCGCAACGACGACAGCTTCAGCGTACGGATGTCTTGACCATCGATCAGGATTCGCCCGCCCGTGACTTCATAAAATCGGGGAATCAGGCTCAAAACCGTCGACTTGCCGGACCCCGTCGGCCCTACGATGCCAACAACCTGACCTGGACGGATTTCGAAAGAGACATCCCGCAACACCGGCGCATCCTTTTCGTAGCTGAATGCAACGTGCTCTAACCTGATGTCACCCAACACCCTGCCCGGATCGCTGGCATCCTCGGAAACCCGGATAATATCGTCGGCCGATAGAATCCCCTGAATGCGTTCCAGCGCGACTGTGGTTTGCGCGATCGCGCTTGTCATGCTCGCAAGATCCTTCACCGGCTTGAAGAATTTGGCGAGATAGGCGAGGTAGACCGTCAGCGCGCCGGCGGTCATGGTGCCCACGACAATCAAGGACGTGCCTTTCCATAGCACGATCGCAGTGCAGGCGGCCACCACAACGCTAACGAGAGGTGACAAGATCGACTTGACCTCACGCGCTCGTAGTGCTGCGCCGACGGCCGCTTGGCTCGCCGCTCCCAGACGCTCAAGCTCGAGATCCTGGCGGCCGAATGCCTTGACCGCCCGGACCGAACCAAGTCCCTGCTGAACAACTGCGAGCATCTCGCTTTGCCGGACGCGAACGACGCGAGTCACTTCCTTGACGGCCTTCTTCAGGCGAATCACGAACACCAGCAGGAACGGCGTAATCCCGAGGGCAATCAGCGTGAAGTCCCAGTCGAGCCAGAGCATCAGGCCGACCATGAAGACGATAGTGATGAGGTCCACAAGAATATCGAGCGTTGATGATGACGCGAAGTTCTGCAGCGTGTCGACGTCGGTCATGATCGTGGAGATCAGCGAGCCGATTTTCGTATTGTCGTAGTATCGCAGCGAAAGCCGATGCAGATGTTCATAGATCCGCATCCGAAGGTCGTTCGCCACCCATTGCCCGATATTAGTCGTGTAATAGTTATCCACGTAGGTCGCGACCGCACCCCCGATGGCAATCACAAGCGTCGCAATTCCCGCGAACAGCGCGACGCCCATCGCGTGACGCCCGATTCCATAGTCATGAGCCCATCCAAGCCATTCGGGCAGATGGTGCTGGTCGAGCGCATCGTCCAGTACCAGCTTGAGAGTCCATGGCGCCGCGAGACTTGCGGCGATTTCCACCAGCATCGCGATGAACACAATGGCCAGTCGTCCTCGATAGGGGCGAAGGAGATCGATGACCAACCGCGTCATTTGCCAATCCTGTGTTCGGCATCGATAAAAATGGGGCAACGTACGCCGTTGCCACGGCTGGTGCGCCACGAACGGCGAAGCAGCCTGCAAACTTGGCCGGACAGTTACCGGGCAGGCCGGCACCATTCAAATACCGCTTCGATATACGGCTATCGGTGGCGGATATGGCCGACGCCAATTGCGCAAAAAATGCCCAGAAAGACACCCTCGACTACCTTCCGATGGGCGCGCTGGTCATATGACGGAGCCGCAAAATTGAAGTACGCTAGCTATCTCGATCCCGTCGCCGCGCAAAACACCTGCGATATTTTTAGAAAATGGCCGTTATGCAATTCCGACACCTGCGCTATTTTGTGAAAATTGTCGAAGCCGGGAGCTTCTCACGGGCCGCGGCGACAATTCATGTCGCCCAACCGGCCTTGAGCCAGCAGATCGCAGATCTCGAAGCCCGCATGGGCGTCGCGCTCCTTCAACGCACACCACGCGGCGTACGTCCCACTGAGGCAGGCGAGGTGCTTTACCGCGAAGCTTCTTCAATTTTGCAGGAGCTTGAACAGCTCCCCGGATTGCTGAGCTCGGGCAGCGATGACGTCGAGGGCAAGGTCAGCGTCGGATTCGCGATGTCGGTTTCTGTCGCGATGTCGGGACCACTGCTCGATATCTGTAAGACAAAATACCCGAAGCTTGCCTTAAAGTTTGCCGATGGCGACAGCGAAGCGCTTGAAGCCCGGATCGTCGCCCGAAGCCTCGACATGGCTATCGTCTTCGAAACTGAATTGGTCCCGCTGTTCTCACGCGTACCGCTTTTCCGGCAACGGCTGTTTCTTGTCGGCAGCGAGTCGTCTCGCGAAGTTTCCGGTCCTGTCTCGCTGGAGCAAATCAGATCGCTTCCGCTGGTGCTGCCGAGCGTACCCAATGGACGACGCGCGCTCGTGGAGCGTGTATTCGCCGAGGCTGGGTTAAAGCCAAATATCATTGCCGATACGGA
>JAQSDT010000579.1 GCA_029946075.1 bacterium
TTCTGGAACGCAGTCTTGATATCGCCGCCGTCGAGATTCTGGTCCAGGCTGGTTTGTTGCGCCAGCACCTGCGCAATCGCCTGCTGCAGCTTCGGCGGCAGGTTGCTCGACGAAATCGCGGCGCCGAGATTGGCGAACAGCGGCGCGAGGCTGTCCTGCTTCGTGGCTGCGGCCTGCGCGGCCGTCGTCACCACCGCGCGTTCGGCCGGTGTCAGCAGGTTCTTCGCATCGACGATCGTCGGGCGGACGACTGGGGTATCGACCAGCGCCTCCGGCGACAGCGTCACGGCGTCGGCGGCAATATCAGCGGCATCGCCGCCCTGCCCGGCCAGCGCCAGCCGAATGCTGCCGTCCTTGGTCTGCGACACCGCCAGCTGAAGCGTCTGGCCTTCCTGCAACGGAATTTCTGTGGCGACGTCGATCGAGAGACTGGCGATGGCAATCCGCACCAGATCGGCGGAGAGAACTTTGAGCACCTGCGCGTTGACGGTCGTGCCCGGCTGCAGCACGAGCTCGAGCGCAATGCTGCCGACCTCTTGGGCGGCAAGCACGGGGGAGACGGAATTGATAGAGATCGCCATGTCAGAGGTCTCGGATAACCCGGAACCCTAACCCGGCGTCGTAAACCTCTCGTTAACCGAAGCGCTCGCTCAGGCTTTCAGCGCGGCCAAAATGGTCACCGCGGCCCGGAAATCGACCTCGCGGGCGGCACGGCGGGCGGCAACTTCCTCGTCGACGCCCCATTTGTCGATGTTCCAGTCCTCGTCGACATGGGCGGCGGCCCAGACCTGATCGGGGTCGCGCACCCCATGCAGCAGCGCCAGCGCCAGCAGCGCAGAGCCGGTCATCGTCGTCACCACATGCAGCGCCGCCACCGACCAGGCGTCGGTCGGGAACACGCCGCGCGCTGCCTTGATCGCCTGCTCCGGCTGGGTCACGTGCATGATCCCCTCGGCCAGGATGAAATGGGCGCCGAGTTCGCTCGCGGCCCAGGACACCACGGGGTCCCAATGCGCGGCTTCGCGGGCGACCAGTGCCTCAGGATGGCCGGCGCGATAGAACAGCAAATCGGTGCCGAGATATTTGGCGGCATCCTCGGCCACCGCATCGGCGCGCTCGCCGACCTCGGCGACGCTGTTGGCAAACCGCGTCAGCGGCATGGTCAGCGGATCGATGTTCTCGCCCTGCGCGGCCCATTCGGCGGCGACGGCTTCGGCGATGGCGCGAACCGGCGCGACGACGTGGCGGCCCGACGGCGTGCGGATCGGCTTGCCGTCGAGGGTGACGGCAAAACCGCCCTCGGCCTCGGCTACACCGGCCTCCTTGTAGAAGCGCTTGCGCTGGGGCGTGCGCGTGCCGCGGCGTACCGCCTCCTCGGGATCGAACTGGGATTGCCCGGCAACTTCATCGAATAATTCGCGCATGCGGATTTCGGTTCATCGGTGATAATCTAGTTCTGACAATACGATATCAGGGCATGCAAATAAAGCCGATGAGCTCATTGCAAAGGCTGCTTGCGATATTGGTTGCGCTTGCCGGCGTGACCGCATCGGCTGCCTGTGCCGGGTTCCGCTCGCCGGAATCGCTGGTGCGGAACGTCTATGCCCATTACGGCATGGGCACTTCCGAGCTGTCGCAGGGGCTGCCGCGCGACGCCGAAACGGCGCGGCAGTTCTTCGAGCCCGGCCTGCGCAGCGCCTGGACCGCGCCGCTGCAGGCGCCCTACGATTTCCTGGTCCAGAGCCCGGCCTGGAACATCGGCCCGGTTGCGATCGCGATCCTGCGCAAACAGTTCGACAAGACCTACGTCACCGCAAGCTTCGACAATAACGGCCGAACGGTCACCCTCAATTTCATCGTCGTCAACGGCCCGGACGGCTGGCTCATTTCGGACGTGGAGAGCCCGCACGATTCCCTGCGGCTGTTCCTGGCCCAGTTCCGGCGGTGAGCTGGCGCTATTCCTCGGGGGCATTCTCGATCGGATCGAACCGGTCGGCCTCTAGCCCGAGCAGGTTCCAGGATTGCTGCATGTGCGGCGGCAGCGGCGCGGTGGCGTCGATATAGCCGCCGCGCGGATGCGGGATCACGATCCGGCGCGCCAGCAGATGCAACCGGTTCTGCAAGCCGCCCGGAAGGTCCCAGTTCTCCTTGTTGAAATATTTGGGATCGCCGACGATGGCGTGGCCGATATGGGCCATGTGCGCACGCAATTGGTGCGTGCGGCCGGTGACCGGCTTCAGCGACACCCAGGCGAGTTTTTGCGCCGAGGTTTCGACCACCGCGTAATAGGTCACCGCGTGGCTGGCGCCCTCGTCGCCATGTTTGGCGACCCGCATGATGGTGTCGTCTTCGGTCTCTTCCTTGGCCAGATAGGTCGAGATGCGGCCCTGCTTCGGCTTCGGCACGCCCGCCACCAACGCCCAGTAAATCTTGCGCGCCGAGCGGTGGCGGAACGAGCCGGTCAGCGCGGTTGCGGCAAAGCGCGTCTTGGCGATCAAGAGGCAACCGGAAGTCTCCCGGTCCAGCCGGTGCACCAGCCGCGGCTTCTGCCCCTTGGCGTCGCGCATCACTTCCATCATGTCGTCGACATTGCGCGTAATGCCCGAGCCGCCCTGCACGGCGAGGCCCGCCGGCTTGTTCAGCACCATGACGTCGGCGTCTTCAAAGATGATCATGTCCTTGATGGCTTGCAGCGTCTTGGTCGCAGCTTCCGACAGCGGCCCGGCGCCCTTCGGCGTGTCGAGCTTGAGCGGCGGGATGCGCACGCTCTGGCCCTCTTCCAGCCGGTCCTTGCTGTCGGCGCGCTTGCCGTTGACGCGCAGTTCACCCTTACGAACGATGCGCTGGATGTGGGAGAACGACAGGCCGGGGAAACGCGCCTCGAGAAAACGATCGA
>JAQSDT010000580.1 GCA_029946075.1 bacterium
ACGCTTTCTTAACGCTAAGTGCCGTTACTAAGTGGTGAAGAGCCGAACCGGTTTTGGGGACGGCCGAGGCCCTCTTTCGCGTTCGAAATGCCATGGCAGCCCAGCAAATTCCGGCAGGAAAACAGGGCGTGCGGGCCCGAACGGGGTCTTTTGGCGCGAAAAATCCGGCGAAGCGCAGAGATTTGAGGCGCAATGGGCCCGTTCGCGTCCATCTTTCCATCCGCAGACCGGAATACGCTGGAGCCCGGCGCATGACCCGGGCTGCCCCGCGCCATATCTCCGTGCTCGGCCGCGAGGCCGTCGAAATGCTGGCGCCCCGCGACGGCGGAATCTATGTCGACGCGACCTTCGGCGCCGGCGGCTACAGCCGTGACATCCTCGCTATCAGGGGAACCCGGGTCATCGGCATCGACCGCGACCGGTCAGCGATTACCGGCGGGTTCGATCTGGTCGACCGGTCGGCCGGCCGGCTGACGCTGGTCGAAGACCGCTTTTCCAACCTCGACGACGTCTGTTCCGCGCAAGGCGAACCCGAGGTCGACGGCGTCGTGATGGATGTCGGCGTCTCCTCGATGCAACTCGACCAGGCCGAGCGCGGCTTTTCGTTCCGGCTCGGCGGTCCGCTCGACATGCGGATGGGCCAGCACGGCCCGACCGCGGCCGATGTCGTCGCCAAGGCGTCCGAGGCGGAACTTGCCAACATCATCTACATCTTCGGCGAGGAGCGCCATTCCCGCGCCGTCGCGCGCGCCATCGTCGTGGCGCGCAAGGAAGCGCCGATTACGACGACGCAGGCGCTGGCCGATATCGTCGGCAAGGTGGTGCGTTCGAAGCCCAACGAGATCCATCCGGCGACGCGCACGTTCCAGGGCCTGCGAATCTTCGTCAACGCCGAGCTCGACGAGTTGCATCTGGCCCTGGCCGCCGCCGAGCGCGTGCTGAGGCCCGGCGGACGGCTGGTGGTGGTGTCGTTTCATTCGCTGGAAGACCGCATCGTCAAGGATTTCTTCAACGCGCGCGGCAAGTCCGGCGGCGGCTCGCGGCATCTGCCCGAAATGGCGCAGGCGGCGCCGAGTTTTCAGATCCTGACCAAGCGGCCGGTGACGCCGGGCGATGCGGAAGTCTCCGCCAATCCGCGCGCGCGTTCGGCCAAGCTGCGCGCAGGCGAGCGAACCGCCGCTCCCGCGCATGCCGCGGATCGTCTTCCGGCATGGCCTGTTCTTGCCGATATCATGAGGGGAGGCTGATCATGCGGATCATCCATTTCCTCGTCATCGGCATGATGGTGTTCGCCGCGGCCTATGTCTACCGGATCAAGATGGAATCGACCTCGCGCGTCGAGCGCGTGCTGCGGCTGAACGCCGAAATCCGCGAGCAGCGCGACGCCATCGCGGCGCTGCGCGCGGAATGGGCCAGGCTCGATGCGCCGCTGCGGCTGCAGGGCCTCGCCGAACGGCATCTCGGACTCAAGCCGCTGGTCGCCACGCAATACGATCAGCTGAAGAATTTGCCCGAGCGGCCGCCGAGCTTTGCAAAGCCCGGCGCAGTCGATCCGATCGGCGCGATGATCAACACCATCGAGGCCGCCGTTGACGCGCCCGAGGCGACCGGCTCGGTGCCCGCGACCGGAGACCGGCGATGAACGACCGGGCGCTCACCACGACAGACAAACCCGCGGAGCCGTGGCGGCAGCGGCTGATCCGCAGTCTTCTCTACGGGCGCAACGTCGATCGTGCCGCCAAGGCGCGCGCCCGTGTCGGTCTCGCGATCCTCGTCTTCGCCGCGGTCTATGCCGTGCTGGCGGGGCGCCTCGTGATGTTTGCGATCGGCGCCGACAGCCACAGCGCGCGCCGCACCGCCTCGCAGGACGCGATCGCGACCGCGCGGCCCGACATCGTCGACCGCAACGGCGAGGTGCTCGCCACCGACGTCAAGGCGCCGAGCCTGTTCGGCGAGCCGCGCCGCATCATCGACAAGGACGAGGCGATCGAACTGCTGACCGCCGCACTGCCGGACCTCGACGAAGCCGAAGCGCGCACGCGCCTGACGTCGCGCAAGGGCTTTGTCTGGCTGAAGCGCGAGATCACCGCCAAGCAGCAGCAGCAGATTCACAAGCTCGGCATTCCTGGCATCGGCTTCCTGCGCGAGAACAAGCGCGTCTATCCGACCGGCGCTGCCGTCGCGCATCTCATCGGCCTCGTCAACATCGACAACCAGGGCATCGCCGGGATGGAGAAGTGGCTGGACAATAACGGTCTGGCCGATCTGCATCGTGCGGGCTTCGCCACCGATCGCCTGCAGCGCCCGGTGGAGCTCTCGATCGATCTGCGCGTCGAGCACGCGCTGCGCGACGAACTCCTGAAGGCGAAAGAGAAATACAAGGCCAAGGCCGCTTCCGGTCTCGTCTCCAACGTCAAGACCGGCGAGATCGTTGCTCTGGTGTCGTTGCCGGATTTCGATCCGAACAATCCGAAGGAAGCGCACGATCCCGAACGTATCAACCGCCTGACGACGGGCGTGTTCGAAATGGGTTCGACCTTCAAGGCGCTGACGCTGGCGATGGCGCTGGATTCCGGCAAGGCCAATCTCAACACGCTCTATGACGGTCGCGGCGCGCTGAAATACGGCAAGTTCACCATCCACGATACCCACCCCGTGGGCCGCCCGATCACGCTGACGGAAGTGTTTACGTTTTCCTCGAACGTCGGCGCCGCCAAGATCGCGCTGGGGCAGGGCGTCGAGGCACACAAGACTTTTCTGAAGAAGCTCGGCCAGATGGACCGGCTGCGCACCGAACTGCCGGAAAGCACCGCGCCGATCGTGCCCAAGCGCTGGAGCGAGCTCAACACCATCACGATCTCGTTCGGTCACGGCATCGCGGTGGCGCCGCTGCAGGCGGTGATGGGCATCAACGCCTGCATCAATGGCGGTCTGCTGATTCCGCCGACCTTCCTCAAGCGCTCGGAAGAGGAAGCCAGGGCGATCGCCAGGAGGGTGCTGAAGACCGAGACCTCGGACAAGATGCGCTATCTGATGCGGCTCAACGCCGAGATCGGAACCGCGAAGAAGGCCGACGTGAAGGGCTATTATATCGGCGGCAAGACCGGCACCTCGGAAAAGGTCGTCAACGGCCGCTATTCGAAGAAGCAGGTGCTGAACTCCTTCACCGCGATTTTCCCGGCTGACAATCCGCAATATCAGCTGCTGGTCATGCTGGACGAGCCGAAATCGCTGCCGGAAACCCATGGTTTCATTACGTCGGGCTGGAACGCGGTGCCGACGGGCGGCGCGGTCATCGCCCGCATCGGGCCCTTGCTGGGCCTCGTGCCGCGCTTCGATTTGCCGCCGTCCGACCGCCTTATTCTTGCGGCATCGAAGACAAGCCAGTAAGGCGTAATCTCACGCGTTCGAAACTGCGCCGGCCGGACTGGAAGACCATGCGACTTCGCGACCTTTTCAGCGACGATGCTGCGATCGGACCGCAGGCGGAAGCTCTTGACGTTAGCGGCCTCGCCGTCGACAGCCGCGCGATGAAACCGGGCGATCTCTTCTTTGCCATCGCCGGTGCCAGGACCGACGGCGCGCGCTTCATCGATTCGGCGATCAAGTCGGGCGCGGTAGCCGTTGCCGGCGACCACGCGCCGCCGGGCGAGACCCGCGTTCCCTTTGTCGTGACACCGAACCCGCGCCGCGCGCTGGCGCTGGCCGCCGCGCGATTCTATCCGCGCCAGCCGGCGACCATTGCGGCGGTGACCGGCACCAGCGGCAAAACTTCGGTCGCGGCCTTCACGCGCCAGATCTGGGAGCGGCTCGGTCACACCTCCGCCAGCATCGGCACCATCGGGCTGGTGTCGCCGGCGCGCACCGTCTACGGCTCGCTGACCACGCCGGACCCGATTGCGCTTCACAAACAGATCGACGAGATTACCGGCGACGGCGTCACGCATCTGGCGTTCGAGGCGTCCTCGCACGGGCTCGATCAGTTCAGGCTCGACGGCGTCCGTGTCGCCGCCGGCGGCTTCACCAATCTCACGCGCGACCATATGGATTATCATCCCGACGTGGCGCATTACCTCGCCGCCAAGCTGCGGCTGTTCGATCTCGTTTCGTCAGGTGGCGCGGCGGTGATCTCCGCCGATCACGAATGTTCGCTGGAAGTCATCGACGCGGCGCGGGCGTGCGGCTTGCGGATCACCGCCGTCGGCCGCAAGGCGGACGGGGCCGGCGAAGGCATCCGTCTCGCCGGTGCCGCGGTCGAGGGCTTTGCGCAGACGTTGTCGCTCGAACATCGCGGGCGGAACCACACAATTCTGCTGCCGCTGGTCGGCGAATTCCAGATCGAGAATGCGCTGGTGGCCGCGGGCCTTGCGATCGGTACCGGTAGCGACCCGGCGGCGGTCTTCGCTGCGCTCGAACATCTCGAAGGCGCCAAGGGACGGCTGGAGCAGGTCGGCGAACATAATGGCGCGCCGATCTTCGTCGACTATGCGCACAAGCCCGATGCGCTGGCCAAGGCGCTGCAGGCGCTTCGGCCTTACGCGAAACGCAAGCTCGTCGTCATCTTCGGCGCCGGCGGCGACCGCGACGCCGGCAAGCGCCCGATCATGGGCGCGATCGCCGCGGAGAATGCCGACGAAGTCATCGTCACCGACGACAATCCGCGCAGTGAGAATCCGCAAACCATTCGCGCCGCCATTCTGGCCGCGGCAAAGGGCGCGAAGGATATCGGCGACCGCGCCGAGGCGATCCGGGCGGGCATCGCCGCGCTGCAGCCGGGTGACGCGCTGCTGATCGCCGGCAAGGGCCACGAGATCGGCCAGATCGTCGGCGACACGACATTGCATTTCAGCGATCACGAGGCGGTGGCAGCCGCGCTGGCAGCGAGGACGGCATGAGCACGCCATTGTGGACGATCGCCGACGTCGCCGCGGCATTGGGGCTGAGCGGAAACTATCCGGACACGCCGATCGATTTCGTCACGCAGGACAGCCGGCTGGTCAAACCCGGCTGCCTGTTCGTGGCGCTCAGCGGCACGCCGAGCGGCGGCTTCGTTTCGAGCTTCGCCAGCGCGCGCGACGGCTGGGAGTTCGCCGACAAGGCGGAAGCGGCTGGTGCGGTGGCGATGATCGTGCCGCACCGGATCGACGGCGTCGGCATTCCCCAGTTGGTCGTCAAGGATACGCTGATCGATGGGCTGTGGGCGCTGGCGCACGGGGCCCGGGCGCGCTTCAGCGGACAGGTGATCGGCCTGACCGGCAGCGCCGGCAAGACCAGCACCAAGGAATTCCTTGCCGCGTATCCGAACGCCTATGCCAGTCCGAGCAGCTTCAACAATTTCTGGGGCGTGCCGCTGACACTGTGCAACGCCAGCCCGAAGGCCAGCGTCTGGGTCGTCGAGATGGGCATGAACCAGACCGGCGAAATCGCGCGGCTCAGCGAATTGACGAAGCCGACTGTCGCGCTGGTCGTGAACGTGCAGCCGGTGCATCTGGAAAAGCTCGGCAGCCTGGAAGCAATCCGCCGCGAGAAGGTCAGCATCGCGCAGGGTTTGCCTGATGACGGCGTGCTGGTGCTGCCGACGGACGTGCAGGCTCCGGAGTGGAGCGGCAAGGTGGTCCGCTTCGGCGAGATGTCGGAGACGCGCGCGCTCGGACATGCCGCGCGTGGCGAGAGCTGGGATGTGGCCGCCGAGGTCGGGGATAAGGAAATCGAATTCAGCCTGACGCCGGGCGCGCCGCATCGCCTGCAGAATGCGCTGGCCGCGCTGGCCTCGATCCGCGCCGCCGGTCTCGATCCGGCGTTGCTCGCCAAAGAACTCGATCATGTCGGCATCATGACCGGCCGCGGCGTCGAACAGACCGCGCACGGTATCACCGTGATCGACGACAGTTTCAACGGCAATCCGGCCAGCATGGTCGCCGCCCTTGGCAGCCTCAAGGCGCGCCCGGTGCAGGCCGGCCGCCGCATCGCCATTCTCGGCGACATGCTCGAACTGGGGTCGGATGCGCCGGCCTATCACACCAGATTGGCAGGCGACCTTCCCGGTATCGACGGCATCTACTGCGTCGGTCCGTTGATGCGACATTTATATGATCTGGTACCGGCGGAGCGGGCGCTCGGCTGGCACGAAGACCCGGCCACGCTCGACCCCGCGGGGGTTGCCGCCTTGCTGCGGGGCGGGGACGTGGTGGTGGTCAAGGGCAGCAAAAAGATGTTCTGGGTGAACAAGTTTGTGCCGAGGCTGCTGGCCGCCTTACAGGCAAAAGCGTAGACTGAAACCGTCGGCGGCGCGTTGTTTTTGCATGCCGATTCGCCAATACCCCATGCGTGACCAAGAATTGCTTGGTTTGAAGATGAAAACCATTATCAAGGCGCTCCGCTCCCGGAGCGCCTCCCGCCAAGGGCGGCGCAATCAAGCCGCGTCACAGGGCCATTGAATGTTTTACTGGATGATCGAGCTTTCCAATACCGTTCCCGGTCTTGGTATCTTCCGCGGCCTGTTCAACGTGTTTCGCTACATCACCTTCCGCACCGGCGGCGCGATGGTGACGGGGGCGTTGTTCGTGTTCCTGTTCGGACCCTGGATCATCGACCATCTGCGGCTCAGGCAAGGCAAGGGCCAGCCGATCCGCACCGACGGCCCAGCGTCGCATTTCTCCAAGAAGGGCACGCCGACGATGGGCGGCCTGATGATCCTCTCCGGCCTCGTGGTCTCGACGCTGCTGTGGGCCAACCCGGCCAATCCCTATGTCTGGATCGTGCTGGCGGTAACGCTCGGCTTCGGCTTCGTCGGCTTCTATGACGACTATCTGAAAGTCACCAAGCAATCGCATGGCGGCTTCGCCGGCAAGCTGCGCCTTCTGATCGAAGGCATCATCGCGCTTGCCGCCTGCTATGCGCTCATTCGCCTCGGCCGCGATGCGACCTCGACCTCGCTGGCGGTTCCGTTTCTGAAGGACATCGTGCTGAACTTCGGCTGGTTCTTCGTCATCTTCGGCGCGTTCGTCATCGTCGGCGCCGGCAACGCGGTGAACCTGACCGACGGCCTCGATGGTCTCGCCATCGTCCCGGTCATGATCGCCGCCGCCAGCTTTGGTATGATCGCTTATCTGACCGGCAACGCGGTGTTCTCCGATTACCTGCAGATACGCTACGTCGCCGGCACCGGTGAACTCGCGGTGCTCTGCGGCGCCGTGCTCGGCGCCGGTCTCGGATTCCTCTGGTTCAACGCCCCGCCGGCCTCGATCTTCATGGGCGATACCGGCTCGCTCGCGCTCGGCGGCATGCTTGGCGCGACGGCGGTCGCGGTTAAGCACGAGATCGTGCTGGCCGTGATCGGCGGCCTGTTCGTGCTGGAAGCGGTGTCGGTCATCGTGCAGGTGGTGTCGTTCAAACTGACCGGCAAGCGCGTGTTCCGGATGGCGCCGCTGCATCACCATTTCGAGCAGAAGGGCTGGACCGAGCCGCAGATCGTGATCCGGTTCTGGATCATCTCGGTGATGCTGGCGCTCGCCGGCCTCTCCACCCTGAAGCTGCGGTGATCGGCTTGCGATCCCTCCACTACCGTCGTTCCGGAGGCCGCGAAGCGGCAATCCGGAACCTCGAGATTCCGGATTGCCGCTGCGCGGTTTCCGGAATGACGTGTGCATCATGATCCCCGTCACTTCCTTCGCGGGCAAGACCGTCGCCGTGTTCGGCCTCGGCGGCTCCGGGCTTGCGAGCTGCCACGCGCTGAAGGCGGGTGGCGCCGAAGTGATCGCGGGCGATGATTCCGCCGACAACGTCGCCAAGGCCGTGCAGGCCGGCTTCATCACCGCCGATCTGCGCACGGTATCGTGGGCGAATTTCGCCGCGCTGATCCTGACGCCGGGCGCGCCGCTGACGCACCCCGCGCCGCATTGGTCGGTGCTGCTGGCGCGCCAGGCCGGTGTCGAAGTCATCGGCGACATCGAACTGTTCTGCCGCGAGCGCCGCCGCCACGCCCCCGATGCGCCGTTCGTCGCCATCACCGGCACCAACGGCAAGTCGACCACGACGGCCCTGATCGCGCATCTGACGAAGGTCGCCGGCTACGACACCCAGATGGGCGGCAATATCGGCACCGCCATTCTGTCGCTGGAGCCGCCGCAGACGGGACGCGTCCATGTGGTCGAGATGTCCTCCTACCAGATCGATCTCGCGCCCTCGCTCGATCCGTCGGTCGGCATTCTCCTGAACGTCAGCGAGGATCATATCGATCGTCACGGCACGCTGGAAAATTATGCCGCGGTGAAGGCCCGGCTGGTCGCCGGCGTGCAGCCGCAGGGCACCTCGATCGTCGGCGTCGACGACATCTGGTGCCGCAACATCGCCGACCGGCTCGATCAATCCGGCAAGCGCGTGGTGCGCATATCCGTCAAGAACCCGTTGCCCGACGGCGTCTATGTCGAGCGCGAAACCGTCGTGCAGGCGTCCGGCGGCGCGCGCCGCGAGATCGCACGGCTCGGCGGCATCGGCTCGCTGCGCGGCCTGCACAATGCGCAGAACGCGGCCTGCGCCTCGGCTTGCGCGCTGGCGATGGGCATCGGCGCTGAAACCCTGCAGAACGGGCTGCGCAGCTTTCCCGGCCTCGCGCACCGCATGGAGCAGGTCGGCCGTCGCGGCAGCGTGCTGTTCGTCAACGATTCCAAGGGCACCAACGCCGATGCCGCCGCGCACGCGCTGTCGTCGTTTTCAGATATCTTCTGGATCGCCGGCGGCAAGCCGAAGCAGGGCGGCATCACCAGTCTCACCGAATATTTCCCGCGCATCCGCAAGGCCTATCTGATCGGCGAAGCCGCGCAGGAGTTTGCGGGAACGCTGGGCGCGCGCGTGCCGCACGAGATTTCAGAAACGCTCGACGTCGCGGTCGCCAGCGCGGCGCGTGACGCGGAAGTGTCGGGGTTGGCCGACCCCGTGGTGCTGCTCTCTCCCGCCTGCGCCTCGTTCGACCAGTACCGCAACTTCGAAATTCGCGGTGCGAAGTTTCGCGATCTGGTGACGGCGATGCCCGGTGTAGAGCCGGTGGTGTGAGCGCGCCGTCTGCTCGGCTGGTTTCATTGGCCCGCCTGTGGTAGATTCCATACATGGAAGACTCTCCATCTCGCAGCTATTCCAGAGAGTTCCTGTCCGAACTGGAGAGGAAGTTTTTCTGGTGGGAGCCCGTCGATTCCGAGCCCCGCTCGGACACCCGAATTCTGGCTCAGGCAATGTGCTTGGCTGGGTTCGACGAGGTGCGGCGCCTGGAGCAAGTGGTGGGCTACGATCGTCTCATCGAGATCATGCTTCAGGCCGCGCCCGGGTGGATTGACGAGCGGTCATGGGAATTC
Organism: bacterium; assembly: GCA_029946075.1. GTDB lineage: Bacteria > Pseudomonadota > Alphaproteobacteria > Rhizobiales > Xanthobacteraceae > Bradyrhizobium. Next base: position 9,348 of record JAQSDT010000580.1, read on the forward strand.
TGGAGAGGCCGGCTGACGCACGCTACCGGGCGGGAGATACCTGATGCGGCTCCGGTGAGATTGTTCGATGCCGGAGTCGTTTGATCCCCGGATCGACATCCTTCCGGCGGCCCAGAAGGAAATCTGGTCCCAGCTTTCTCCCGTATCTGACCTCTCCCTCGTCTTGTACGGCGGTACCGCCGTTGCGCTGCAACTGGGCCACAGAGTCTCGATCGATTTCGATTTCTTCAGGTCGGAGCCGCTGGAGAAATCGCGCCTTGAGGCAAGCATTCGCTTCGTCCGGAATGCAACGACGATTCAGGAAGACAAGAATACGGTCGTGCTGAGCGTGCCGATGCCATCAGGGCCGGTGAAGGTGTCCTTTTTCGGCGGCCTCGCGCTGGGGCGCATCAATGACCCGCGGCGTACGAAGGATGGAACGCTGCTCGTCGCGTCGCTGGAAGATTTGCTCGCCACGAAGCTAAAGACAATTCTGGACCGGGCCGAAGCCAAGGATTATCGCGATATCTCCGCAATGCTTTCGGCTGGCGTTTCGCTGGAACGTGCATTGGGTGGATTTGCTGCCAACTACGGCAGGGACCCTGCGCTGGCGCTGAAAGCGCTCGGCTTCTTCAGAGACGGTGATCTGCGATCGCTTCCTGAAACCGATCAGGAATTGCTCCGGGCAGCGCGGGACAACATTTCTGATGTGCCCGACGTGCGCTTGCTCAAAGGCCTGCTCCCTGCCGGATAGCAGCGATTCGCAGATGGACAGGGCGTCGCTACGTCAGCAGTGCACTTACTTCTTCGCCTTGGCGCTGCTACTCGCCTTCACCGGCTTGAACAAATCGAGGTCGATGGCCTGACCCATCGCGAGATAACCGGTGCGGTTGGGATGCAGCTTGTCGCCGGCGTTGCCGACGGTGCTGTCCGGCACGAACTCAGGCTTCAGGCCGCCAGTTTGCGGATCGATCGTCGCCTTGTCGAAATCGATCACACCGTTGAACGTGCCTGACGTGCGGATGAATTCGTTGAGCGCCTTCCGCTTGGCGTCCTGCTCGGCAAAGCCGTGCGCCGCGCTGGAACTGCCAAGCGCCGTCGTCACGGTGGCGCCGATGATGCGAAGCTCCGGCCACTTTGCGCGCAGCCGCGCGACGCCGTCCTTCATCGCCGCGATCACCTTGTCGCTTTCGGCATTGCCGTTCTTGCTGAAGTCGTTGATGCCTTCGAGCCAGATCAGGCTTGATATGCCCGACAGTGCCATCACGTCGCGTTCGAGACGCTGGCCGGATGCCGGTCCGCCGGGGAACGGCTTGTCGGATCCGTATGCCGCAGGTCCCGCGATCTGGTTGCCGCCGATGCCGCCGTTCACGACGGCGACCTTGTTGCCGTAAATCGCCTTCAGGCGCCGCGACAGCACGTTGGGCCAGCGATCCTCGCCGTTCATGGTCGAGGCCGTGCCGTCGGTGATGGAATCGCCGAACGCCATGATCGCAAAGGCATCGGCGGGCGCGGTCATCTCGACGGCGTCGACGAAGAACCATGACGCCGTCGTGTAGGGGAATGCGGCCTCGTCTTCCGACGCGCCCTTCGACCCGATGCCCGGCGCCGAAACGTAGGACGTCGTCAGCGCCTTGGCGTGCCAGGTCATCGGGCCGCTGTCGCCGGCGACGTGGAAGCTCACGGCAAGTTTTCGTCCGTCGAGGTCGTCAGGCTGCTTCACGAACGGCAGTGCGACCGGGTCGCTCCACGCCGAGCCGCCCGGCGGAATCGTAACGCTCGATTTCGTGCCGAACGTCACCGGACGGTTGGACCCGCGCATCAGCGCCGCGCTGCTCGACTGCAGGCCGACATGCACGCCGTCGAACGTGACAGGCTTTTTGCCAAAGGCGTTACTGAACCGGATGCGGGCCTGCTTTCCCCACAGATCCGGCCGCACCATCAGGCGAAAGGTCTGGTCCCGGGCTCCCGTTGCCGGATCGGGAAACGCGAATTTCTGGTCGGGCTGGGCGGAAGGGTTGCCGATCGGGTAGGGGCCCTGGACCGAGCCGGTCCACGTCACCACCCATTTCTCGCCGTCTTCGGCGGATGCAGCCTGCAGCGAAGCGATCAGCAGCGATGCCGCGGCGACGTAAGTGAGTGATTGCACGGTTTCCCCCCAAGCCTTGTCTTTGAAGCCTTGTTTTTGAAGCCTTGTTTTTGCCTTGTGATTTTCGGCCAGCCTAGATCGGCGCGCCGCCCTTTGAAAGCCGGGCCGGGCAAGCGACTTACGCGGATTTGAGATGGCTCATTAACCCCTTGGAAACCATCCTGCCCCACCAATGGGGGCTACCTCTGCCATTTGGGGATACCCATGCTCGCCCGTGACCAACGCACCCCGTTCTCGGACTGGTGGTGGACCGTGGACAAGCTGCTGCTTGCCGCGATCATCGGGCTGATCCTGGGCGGCGTCATCCTGTCGTTGGCGGCGAGCCCGCCGGTGGCGACAAGGATCGGGCTCGATCCCTTCCACTTCTTCGGCCGGCACGTGATGTTCCTGCTGCCGTCCTTCATGGTGCTGATCGGGGTGTCGTTCCTGTCGCCCAAGCATATTCGCCGTCTGGCGCTGCTGGTGTTCGTGGTCTCGATCCTTCTCATCGTGGCGACGCTGCTGTTCGGGGCCGAAGTGAAGGGCTCGCGGCGCTGGCTCACGATCCTCGGCGTCAACATCCAGGCCTCTGAATCCGCCAAGCCGGCCTTCGTGATCGTGGCGGCGTGGCTGTTTGCGGAATCGACCAAGCGGCCGGAAATGCCGGCGACGTCGATGGCGATGGCGCTGCTGCTGATGCTGGTGTCGCTCTTGGTGATGGAACCTGATTTCGGCCAGACCATGCTGGTGCTGATGGTGTGGGGCGCGCTGTTCTTCATCGCGGGCATGCGGATGATCTGGGTGCTCGGCCTCGCCGGCGCGGCGGCGGCCGGATTGTTCGGCGCGTATCTGCTGGTCCCGCACGTCGCGGGCCGCATCAAGCGCTTCATGAACCCGGCCTCCGGCGACACGTTTCAGGTCGACATGGCGATGGAAGCCTTCTTCAACGGCGGCTGGTTCGGTCTCGGCCCGGGCGAAGGCATTGCGAAACGCAGCCTGCCGGACAGCCATACCGATTTCGTGTTCGCGGTCGCCGCCGAAGAGTTCGGCATCATCCTGTGCCTGGCGCTCGTCGCGCTGTTCGCGTTCGTGGTGATCCGGACATTGTCGCGCGCCTACCAGAGCGAGGACATGTTCTCGCGCTTTGCGGCCTCGGGCCTTGCGATCCTGTTCGGCGTGCAGGCGGCCATCAACATGGCGGTCAACCTGCAACTGATCCCCGCCAAGGGCATGACGCTGCCGTTTATCTCCTATGGCGGCTCGTCGATCATCTCTCTCGCCTATGGCGTCGGCATGATGCTGGCGCTGACGCGGCTGCGCCCGCGCACCGAGGTGGAATCGCACAACGCCGCCGGCATGGCGCGCGGTTACGCTTGATTCGTTCGTCGTCATTGCGAACGCAGCGAAGCAATCCACCTGTCCTCGCGGGGAACGATGGATTGCTTCGTCGCTTCGCTCCTCGCAACGACGGTTCTTTGCTTGTAAAAGACCTCCCATGGACCTGAACAAGCCCCTCATCCTGCTGGCCGCGGGCGGTACCGGCGGACATTTGTTTCCCGCCGAGGCGCTCGGCGTGCAGTTGATCAAACGCGGCCTGCGCGTGCGGCTCGCCACCGACGCCCGTGCGCTGCGCTACAGCGGGCTGTTCACGCGCGACAATATCGATGTGGTGCCGAGCGAAACCGTGCGCGGGCGCAACCCGCTGTCGCTGGCGCGCACCGCCATCACGCTCGGTTACGGAATGGCGGTTGCCTTCAACCTGGTGCGGCGGCTCAAGCCCGCGGCGGTGGTCGGCTTCGGCGGCTATCCGACGCTGCCGCCGCTGATGGCGGCGCGGCTGCTCGGCGTGCCCGGCATCATCCACGACGCCAACGCCGTGCTCGGCCGCGCCAATCGTTTTCTGTCCACCCGCGTCAACGCCATCGCGACCTCGCTGCCCGGCGTGCTCGATCGCGATCCCGCACTCGCCGGCAAGGCTACGACGGTCGGCACGCCGATGCGTCCGGCGATCCTCCAGGCCGCCGCGGTGCCGTTCGCGTCGCCAGAGCCCAACGGTTCGCTGCGGCTGCTCGTCGTCGGCGGCAGCCAGGGCGCGCGGGTGATGAGCGATATCGTGCCGCCGGCGATCGAGCGGCTGGAGCCGGCGTTGTGGAGCCGCATCGTGCTGACGCAGCAGGTGCGCGAGGAGGATATGGCGCGGGTGCGCGCGCTCTACGACCGGCTCAAGATCAAGGCCGAACTTGCGCCGTTCTTCACGGATTTACCGGCCCGGCTGGCGTCGAGCCATCTGGTGGTATCGCGTTCCGGCGCCGGAACTGTCGCCGAACTCGCCGCCATCGGACGTTCGTCGATTCTGGTGCCGCTGCCGGGCGCCATCGACCAGGACCAGTTCGCCAATGCCGGCGTGCTGTCCAGCGTGGATGGCGCGATCCGGATTGCGCAGGCCGACTTCACCCCGGACCGGCTGGCCGCGGAAATCTCCGCTTTCGCCGCCGAGCCCGCCCGGCTGACCGCGATGGCAGCCGCGGCGCGTCAGGTCGGCCGGCTCGATGCCGCCGAGCGGCTGGCCGATCTGGTGATGAAAACTGCCGGAATCTAGGCGGCGGCGTTGATTTTTGGACACTTTGGCGTCATGGCCGGGCTTGTCCCGGCCATCCACGTCTTTCATAAGTCGATCAGAAGAAGACGTGGATGCCCGGGACAAGCCCGGGCATGACGACGAAGGTGAGAATAGCATGAGACTGCCGCGCGAGATCGGACCCATTCACTTCGTCGGGATCGGCGGCATCGGCATGAGCGGCATCGCCGAGGTGCTGGTCAATCTCGGCTATACCGTGCAGGGCTCGGACGCTTCCGAAAGCGGCAACGTCGCGCGGCTGCGCGAAAAGGGCGTCAAGGTGTCGGTCGGCCACCGGGCCGAGAACGTCGACGGCGCCGACGTCGTCGTCGTCTCGACCGCGATCAAGCGCGACAATCCCGAATTGATGGCGGCGCGCGCCCAGCGTATCCCGGTGGTGCGCCGCGCCGAAATGCTGGCCGAATTGATGCGCCTGAAAAGCTGCGTCGCGATCGCCGGCACCCACGGCAAGACTACCACGACCACGATGGTGGCGACACTGCTCGCGGGCCTCGACCCCACCGTCATCAACGGCGGTATCATCAATGCCTACGGCTCCAACGCGCGGCTTGGCGCCGGCGACTGGATGGTGGTGGAAGCCGACGAGAGCGACGGCACGTTTCTGAAGCTGCCATCCGATGTCGTCATCGTCACCAATATCGACCCCGAACATCTCGACCACTTCAAGACCTTCGACGCCATCCAGGATGCGTTCCGCAATTTCATCGAGAACGTGCCGTTCTACGGCTTTGCGGTGATGTGCATCGATCATCCCGTGGTGCAGACGCTCGTCGGAAAGATCGAAGATCGCCGCATCATCACCTATGGCGAAAACCCGCAGGCCGACGTGCGGCTGGTCGACCTGGCCCCGAACGGTGGCGGTTCGACCTTCAAGGTCGTGTTCCGTAACCGCAAGACCGACGCCACGCATGAGATATCGGACATCATGCTGCCGATGCCCGGTCGCCACAACGCCTCGAATGCGACGGCCGCGATTGCGGTGGCGCACGAACTCGGCGTTTCCGACGATGCGATCCGCAAGGCGATGGCAGGCTTCGGCGGCGTCAAGCGGCGCTTCACCCGGACCGGCGACTGGAACGGCATCACCGTGATCGACGATTACGGCCACCACCCGGTCGAGATCGCAGCCGTCCTGAAAGCGGCGCGCGAATCCACCAATGGCAAGATCGTCGCCGTGGTGCAGCCGCATCGCTACACCCGCCTGCAATCGCTGTTCGAGGAATTCTGCACCTGTTTCAACGATGCCGACGCGGTGATCGTCGCCGAAGTCTATCCGGCCGGCGAGGCGCCGATCCCGGGCATCGACCGCGACCATTACGTCACGGGCCTTCGCGCCCACGGCCACCGCGAGGTGATCCCGCTGCAGGCTTCGACGGAGCTGGCAAAGCTCGTCCGCGGCATCGCCGGTCCAGGCGATCTCGTGGTCTGCCTCGGCGCCGGCAACATCACGCAATGGGCCTACGCGCTGCCGGGCGAATTGAAGGCGCTGGGGTAGCGGTGACATTCCCCGACATCACGCCCGAACTGAAGGCCGCCATGCCGCAACTGCGCGGGCGGCTGCTGGCGAACCAGTCGCTGGCCGAACTGACATGGTTTCGCGTCGGCGGCCCGGCGCAGGTGCTGTTCACGCCCGCGGATGAAGACGATCTTGCGTATTTCCTGAAGAACCTTTCGGCGGAGCTGCCGGTCTACGTCGTCGGCGTCGGCTCCAATTTGATCGTGCGCGACGGCGGCATTGCGGGCGTCGTGATCCGGCTGTCGCCGCGGGCATTCGGCGAAACCTCCGCTTCCGGCGATATCGTCAGCGCGGGCACGGCTGCGCTCGACAAGCGCGTGGCGGAGACGGCGGCGGCGGCCAATATCGGCGGCATGGAATTCTTGTTCGGCATTCCCGGCACCATCGGCGGGGCGCTGCGGATGAATGCCGGCGCCAATGGCAGCGAGACGAAAGACGTGCTGATCGAAGCCATCGGCATCGGCCGCGATGGCACGCGACACGTGTTCGACAATGCCGATATGAAGTTCGTCTACCGCAACAGCGGCGTCGATCCTTCCGTCATCTTCACCTCGGCGCGGTTTCGCGGCGCGATCACCGACCCCGAGGCGATTCGCACGCGGATGAACGAGGTGCAGACCCACCGCGAGACGGCGCAGCCGATCCGCGAAAAGACCGGCGGCTCGACCTTCAAGAACCCGCCCGGCAACAGCGCCTGGAAACTGATCGACGCCGCCGGCTGCCGCGGCCTGCGCGTCGGCGGCGCGCAGGTGTCGCAGATGCACTGCAATTTCCTCATCAACACCGGCAACGCCACCGGGCATGATATTGAAACGCTGGGCGAAACCGTGCGCGAACGGGTTAAGTCGAATTCCGGAATCGAGTTACACTGGGAAATCAAGCGGATCGGGATTTCATCGTAGTCGTCATTCCGGGATGCTCCGAAGGAGCAGACCACAGATGCGCGATTGCGCATTGGGGAATCTCGAGATTCCGGGTTCGATGCTTTGCATCGCCCCGGAATGACGGATAGGCAGAGGGGCTGATGCGAACGACCATTCTCTTCGGCGGCACCAACAAGGAGCGTCTGGTTTCGGTGGCGAGCGCGCAGGCGCTGCATCGCGCATTGCCGGAAGCCGATCTGTGGTTCTGGGACGTCACCGACCTCGTGCACGAAGTCAGCGCCGAGGCGCTGCTTGGACATGATCGCCCGTTCGAGGTCGATTTCAAACCCGGCAATCGCGGCGCGGCATTGGCGCAGGCGCTCGACAAGGCGAAGGCCGAGGATCGCGTGCTGGTGCTCGGCCTGCATGGGGGCAGGGCGGAGAACGGCGAACTGCAGGCGATGTGCGAGGTGCGCGGCGTGCCCTTCACCGGCTCGGGCTCGTCGTCGTCGAACCTGGCCTTCGACAAGGTGGCCGCCAAGCGTTTTGCGGCGATCGCGGGCGTTTCCTCGCCGGACGGCGTCGCGCTGGAAGATCTCGATGCGGCGTTTGCCGAATACGGCCGGCTGATTGCAAAACCTGCGCGCGATGGTTCGAGCTACGGCCTGATCTTCGTCAACGCAAAGCAGGATCTCGTCGCCGTGCGCAACGCGGCCAGGACCGAGGAATATCTGATCGAGCCGTTCGTCTCGGGCGTGGAAGCCACCTGCGGCGTGCTGGAGCGCTCCGACGGCTCGATCATGGCGCTGCCGCCGATCGAGATCGTGCCCGCCGAAGGCGCCTTCGACTACACGGCAAAATATCTTCTGAAATCGACCCAGGAGATCTGCCCCGGCCGGTTCACGCCCGAAGTCAGCAAATCGATCATGGAGCAGGCGCTGCGCGCGCATCGGGCGCTGTCCTGCAGCGGCTATTCCCGTACCGATTTCATCGTCTCGGCCAGGGGGCCGATCTATCTCGAAACCAACACGTTGCCGGGCCTGACGGCGGCCTCGCTCTACCCCAAGGCGCTGAAGGCCCAGGGCATCGAGTTCGCCGATTTCCTCCGCGACCAGATCGTGCTGGCCGAGCGGCGCGGCCGGGAACGGGTCTGATCGGCCGATCCGGGGGTTAACGGGGGAACCGGCCCCGACACGAGAATTGTTGCTAAAATCTTACACAACCCCCGTCAAACTACTCAAAAGACGCACCAAAACGCGTCCATGCGCCCCCGGTTTTACACTTTGTTTACCAGGAAGTCCGAAGGTTAACGCTGGCGGCGCATGTGGCGCTTGGCTGCCGGGGCGTGCGCTGTTCCGACTTCAGATCAGCAATCGAGCCCGGCATCACCGAGCGGCCATCTGAGCCAGAACCGCAAAAACGCTTGCGGGAACAACACTTGGACGAGCTCGTGCAATGGATGGTGCAGGACGCCTCGCTCGATCGATGAGATCGCTGAGGCCCCAAGCTGACCTGAAAGCAGCCGCTATCGGAGCGGTGATGCTGCTGCGCGAGCGGCTGGGCCTTCGCGCGCGGGCGAAGCGGGCGATCGACCGTGAGCCGCCGAACCGTCTCATCCTTCTGCTCGAGCGCTATCTGCCCGATCGCCTCGGCGTCACCCTGACCGTGCTGATGCTGGTCGGCAGCGCCGGTCTTGGCATCGTCAAGGGCGGCCACATCGAGGCCATGACCTCGGCGCTCGGCGACACCCGCAACGCGCTGGCGAACTCGGCCGGCTTTGCCATCACTACCGTCGTCATCAACGGCCGCAAGCAGCTGAGCCAGGACGAGGTGCTCGCGATCGGCGGCGTCAACGGCCGCTCCTCGCTGCTGTTCCTCGACGCCACCACCGTGCGCGACAAACTGAAAACCAATCCCTGGATCGCGGATGCGACGATCCTCAAGCTCTATCCGGGCCAGCTGCAGATCGACATCGTCGAGCGCAAGGCGTTCGCGCTGTGGCAGCAGGACGGCCGGCTCGCGGTGATTTCCGAAGACGGCGCGGTGCTGGAGCCCTACGTCTCGCGCCGTTTCGTTTCGCTGCCGCTGGTGGTGGGCAAGGGCGCCGATGCCAGGGCCCGCGATTTCATCGCGCTGCTGGATCGTTATCCGCAGGTGCGTTCGGTGACGAAGGCGGCGATCCTGGTCGGCGAGCGCCGCTGGAACCTGCGCCTGAAGGACGGTCTCGATATTCGCCTGCCGGAACACGACGTCGGCAATGCGCTGGCGCTGCTGAGCAAGCTCGACAAGGAAGACCGGCTGTTCTCGCGCGACATCGTCACCGTCGACATGCGCCTGCCGGACCGGCTGACCGTGCAATTGTCCGAAGAGGCGGCCAAGGCGCGCGACGAGCTGTTCAAGGACAAGAAGAACAAGAAGAAGCCGGGTGACGCGGCATGACCGGTCTCGATCGCAACCAGACCCCGAAGACCCGGCCCGTCGCGCAGAAGCGCACGGCGCTGGTGGCTTCCCTCGATATCGGCACCAGCAAGATCGCGTGCATGATCGCGCGGCTGAAGCCGTCGCCGCCCAACGATGCCCTGCGCGGCCGCAGCCATGCGGTCGAGCTGATCGGCTACAGCCAGATCCAGTCGCGCGGCGTCAAGTCGGGCGCGGTCGTCGATCTCGTCGAATGCGAACAGGCGGTGCGCCAGGCGGTGGCGCTGGCCGAGCGCATGGCGAAAGTGCGCGTTGAATCGGTTTTGCTGTCGGTGTCCGGCGGCCGGCTGCAGGGCCAGCTGGTCGAGGCCGCCGCCGACATCCGCGGCGGCTCGGTCACGTCTGACGACGTCACCCGCGTGACCTCCACCGGCATGCGCCACGCCACCGGCGAAGGCCGCACCGTGCTGCACGCGCTGCCGGTCGGTTATGCCCTCGATGGCGTCAAGGGCATCCGCGATCCCCGCGGCATGGTCGCCCGCCAGTTCGGCGTCGACATGAACGTGGTCACGGCGGACGCGACGGTTGCCCGCAATCTGATGCTGGTGGTCGAACGCTGCCATCTCAACGTCGAGGCCATGGCGGCGAGTCCTTATGTCGCAGGCCTGTCGGTGCTGACCGACGACGAGGCCGATCTCGGCGCTGCCGTCGTCGAAATGGGTGCCGGATCGACCACGATCGCGACCTATTCGGCCGGCCGCTTCGTCCATGCCTCCGGTTTTGCGCTCGGCGGGCAGCACGTCACGATGGATCTGGCACGCGGCGTCGGCGCCTGTATCGCAGATGCCGAGCGAATCAAGACGTTATATGGCACCGTGCTGACCGGTGGGTCCGACGCGCGCGAGTTGATGTCCGTGCCCGCTGCGGGCGAGGAACACGACGCCCCGCAGATCGTCTCGCGCGCCACGATCGCGAACATCGTCCGGCATCGCGCCGAGGAGATTTTTGAGATGGTCCGGGACCGGCTCGCGGATTCCCCCTTTGCGGCAGAGCCGCGGGCGCGGGTTGTCCTGAGCGGCGGCGCTTCGCAGCTGACCGGCACCGTCGAACTCGCCACCCGCATTCTCAACCGGCCGGTCCGTATCGGCCGCCCGCTCGGTTTCGGCCGGCTGCCCAACGAGGCCAAGAGCGCCTCGTTCGCGGTGCCGGCAGGTCTGCTTGTCTATCCGCAATACGCTCATCTGGAACACGTCGAACCGCGGCATACGCGGCAGCTCAGGACAGGGACTGACGGCTATTTCGGAAAGGTCGGACGATGGCTTCGCGAGGGCTTCTGATGACCAATCCCGTGACCAAACGACTTTCACCAAATCCCGCGGCCGTCGGCCCGGGCGAACCAACGCGCGCGTCGTAATCGAGAGGCAACCATGGCACTCAATCTGACCCCCCCTGACATCAGCGAGCTGAAACCGCGGATTACCGTCTTCGGCGTCGGTGGAGCAGGCGGCAATGCCGTCAACAACATGATCACCGCCGGGTTGCAGGGCGTCGACTTCGTCGTCGCCAACACCGACGCGCAGGCACTGACGATGTCGAAAGCCCAGCGCATCGTGCAGATGGGCACGCAGGTGACGCAGGGCCTCGGCGCCGGATCGCAGCCCGACGTCGGCGCCGCCGCCGCGCAGGAAGTCATCGACGAGCTCCGGGATCATCTCACCGGCGCCAACATGGTGTTCGTCACCGCCGGCATGGGCGGCGGCACCGGCACCGGCGCAGCTCCCGTGATCGCCAAGACCGCGCGCGAGATGGGCATCCTCACCGTCGGCGTCGTCACCAAGCCGTTCCACTTCGAGGGCATGCGCCGCATGCGCACCGCCGAGGCCGGCATTGCCGAGCTGCACAAGGTGGTCGATACGCTGCTGATCATCCCGAACCAGAACCTGTTCCGGGTCGCCAACGAAAAGACCACCTTCGCCGACGCCTTCGCGATGGCCGACCAGGTGCTCTATTCGGGCGTCGCCTGCATCACCGACCTGATGGTCAAGGAAGGCCTGATCAACCTCGACTTCGCCGACGTCAGGGCGGTGATGAGGGAAATGGGCAAGGCGATGATGGGCACCGGCGAAGCCACCGGCGAGAAGCGTGCGCTGACCGCAGCGGAAGCTGCGATCGCCAACCCGCTGATCGACGACTCGTCGATGAAAGGCGCCCGCGGCCTCTTGATCTCGATCACCGGCGGCAAGGATTTGACGCTGTTCGAAGTCGACGAAGCTGCGACCCGCATCCGCGAGGAAGTCGACCAGGACGCCAACATCATCGTCGGCGCCACCTTCGACGAAAACCTCGACGGCATCATCCGCGTCTCGGTCGTTGCCACCGGCATCGAGCAGGCGCAGATCGCGCGCAATCAGGCGACCCAGGCCGTTGCGGCCGTCACCACCGCCACCGCGGCGCCGGACAGCCGTCTGGCCGAACTGACCGCTCGCCTCCGCGCCGACAATGCGCGGATGGCCGAGCGCGCGCAGAAGCTCGAGCCCTCGGCGGCCCAGCAAATCGCGGCTGCCGTCGCTCCGGTTGCCGCACCGCCGGTCGCAGCCCCGGCGCCCCGCGCCACCAGCAATGTCGAGCGTGCCGCGCTCGCTGCGATCGCCGCGGCCGTCGCCGCGCCTGAAGCCCAGCCGATGCAGTCCGCCTCGTATGGCGACGTCACGGTCCGCCCGATCGCCCAGAAGCCGACCCTGTTCCCGGATCACAACGAGAGCGCCCGCGTCGAGCCCGAGGAACCGGTAACGCCCGAGACCTTCATCCCGCAAGCCGCCGAGCGTCCGCCGGTCCGCGCGCCCCGGATGCCGAAGTTCGAGGATCTGCCGATGCCGGCCCAGGCCGAAATCCGCCAGGCCCGCGGCGAGTCCGAGGAAGAGCATCCGCAAAAGACCCGGCTGTCGCTGCTGCAGCGCCTCGCCAATGTCGGCCTCGGCCGCCGCGACGAAGAGACCGAGCCGCCGATCGCGGCCCGCGCCTCCGGTCCGGCCATGTCGCCGCTGCCGCCGCTCCCCGAGCGCAAGCCGCAGCGCACGGTCGCCCAGCAGATGGCGACTCACGATCCGGTATCGGAGTACGCAAAACGTCCCGCGCCGCAGGGTCTGGACGTTCATGGTCGCCCGGCACCTGTTGCGCCGGCGCCACAGGGCGATGACCATCTTGATATCCCGGCCTTCCTGCGCCGGCAGGCGAACTGAGTTTTGTAACAATTCAGGCGACTCGAAAGGCCCCGGCTGGATCAGCCGGGGCCTTTTTCTTTGGCGTGCGGCAATGCGCCCGGCGTATCGCCAACCAACTGATTTTAAATCATTAATTATTCATTCCATGGTCTGATCGCAGGGCGAAAGCCGCGTCCAGCCGCGCCGGAATTTGGTCAAGCCTTGGCGTGAATGCGGCAGAGATGGGGTAACAATCGGTAAACAAGCGTGAGTTGGCGCGCTTTCGGGCAGTGACTATGGTCTGCCGTGACTTGGGGATGCCTAGAACTCGAATCGGCGCGCAGGCGCGGTTCCCGTCTCTGGGTTAAGTCGGGTAGTGGGCAGTTAGCGAATGAAATTCAGCCGTCAAACCACGCTTCGGTCGCAAGCCACCGTAACGGGTGTCGGCGTTCATTCTGGTTTGCCCGTTAATCTGACGCTCGGACCTGCACCTGTCGATGCAGGTTTTATTTTTGTCCGGACCGGCCTCGACGACGCCGACCGTGAAGTTCCCGCGATCGCCGAATCCGTCATCGCCACCGATCTCGCCACCGTGCTGGGCGACCGTGAGGGTCCGCTGGTTTCCACCGCCGAGCATGTACTCGCAGCGCTGCGCGGCATGGGCGTCGACAACGCCACCATCGAGGTCGACGGTCCCGAAGTGCCGATCATGGACGGCAGCGCGGCGCCGTTCGTCGCCGCTATCGACCAGGCCGGCATCGTCACCCAGTCGGCCGCCCGCCGTTACATCCAGATCCTGAAGCCGGTGCAGGTCGCGATCGGCGACAGCTTCGGCGAATTGCGGCCGTATGCCGCCGGTTTCCGCGCCGAGGTCGAAATCGACTTCGCCAACCCCGTGATCGGCCGCCAGAACTTCTCGCTCGACGTCAGCCCCGAAAGCTTCCGCCGCGAAGTCGCGCGCGCCCGGACCTTCGGCTGCATGAGCGACGTTGCGCGGCTCTGGAGCGCCGGTTTTGCGCTCGGCGCGTCCTTTGAGAATTCGGTGGTGTTCGACGAGACCCGTCTGCTCAACACCGAAGGCCTCCGCTACAGCGACGAATGCGCCCGCCACAAGGCGCTCGACGCGATCGGCGACCTCGCATTGGCCGGTCTGCCGCTCCTGGGCGCCTATCGCTCGGTACGCGGCGGCCACAAGCTCAACCACGCCGTTCTGACGGCCCTGCTGGCCGATCGCAGCGCCTGGCGGATCGTCGATGCCGAGCCGGCTCGCCGTCCCCGCGGCCATGTCGAGGCCGGTGCAGGCATGGTGGGCGGCATGACCGCGCCCGCTTATGGCCCGGACGTTTCCTGAGATTGCTGCTCCGGACGTTCCGCCCGCAGTTCCATTTTCCGCAGTAACCACAATTGGTAACGATGCTGTTTTGCCGCCTTAATCCGGGCGAATTGGCTGCGTATTCGATTGGTTAAGGGCCGGTTTTCGGCTACACAGGCTTGCGCTTGCAGATGAGCGGCACGGGCAGGGGAAATTCGTCCATGATCGCGGTTCATGGGCAGGCGGGCTCCGTACCACCGCAGCGTTAGACCGCACCAGAGGCGTCTCACTTCCATGTCGGCAAAGCGTATGACGCTCGAATCCCGCAACTCTTTCGGACGCTCGCTGCGCCTGGCCGCCGGCCTCGTCGTACTTGCGATTCCGCTCAGCGGATGCGGCTCGGGCGCGCTGTGGGACAAGTTCACCGCCAAGGACGACACCTTCAACGAGGAACCGGCGGACAAGCTCTACAATGAGGGCTTGTATCTGATGAACCAGCGCAAGGATCTGAAGGCCGCGTCGAAGAAATTCGAGGAAGTCGACCGCCAGCATCCCTATTCCGACTGGGCGCGCAAATCGCTGCTGATGTCGGCCTATTCGTTCTACAATTCCGGCGACTTTGACAATTGCATCGGCGCGGCGACCCGTTACGTGACGCTGCATCCCGGCAGTCCGGACGCGGCCTACGCGCAGTACCTGATCGCCGCTTCGCATTACGACCAGATCCCGGACATCTCGCGCGATCAAGGCCGCACCGAAAAGGCCATTGCGGCCCTGGAAGAGGTGATCCGCAAATATCCGACCTCGGAATATGCGAACTCCGCCAAGGCCAAGCTCGAAGGCGCGCGCGACCAGCTTGCCGGCAAGGAAATGGACGTCGGCCGCTATTATTTGCTGAAGAAGGACTACACGGCCGCCATCAACCGCTTCAAGACCGTGGTCACCCGTTACCAGACCACCCGGCACGTCGAGGAAGCGCTGGCGCGACTCACCGAAAGCTACATGGCGATCGGCATCGTCGGCGAGGCGCAGACCGCCGCCGCCGTACTTGGGCACAACTTTCCTGACAGCCGCTGGTACAAGGAAGCCTATAATCTTGTAAAGTCCGGCGGTCTCGAGCCGAGCGAGAACAAGGGGTCCTACATTTCCAGGGCCTTCAAGAAGATGGGCCTCGGCTAGGAATTAGCTTCACATGCTGGCGCGTCTGTCGATCCGTGACATCGTCCTGATCGAACGGCTCGATATCGAGTTCTCCCGTGGCCTTGCGGTGCTGACCGGCGAAACCGGCGCAGGCAAATCCATCCTGCTCGATGCTTTTGCGCTGGCGCTCGGCGGCCGCGGCGATTCGGGCCTGGTCCGCCACGGCGCGGAGCAGGGCCAGGTCACGGCGGTGTTCGACATCCCCAAGGGCCACCCGGCGGCTAAGATTCTTTCCGAGAACGGCCTCGACGACACCGGTGAGATGATCCTGCGCCGCGTGCAGCTCGCTGACGGCCGCACCCGCGCCTTCATTAACGACCAGTCGATCAGCGTGCAGACGCTGAAAGCGGTCGGCGCAGCGCTGGTCGAGATCCACGGCCAGCACGACGAGCGCGCGCTGGTCGATGCATCCACGCATCGGCAATTGCTGGACGCCTTCGCAGGCCTTGAGAAGGAAGTCGTTGCTCTCGAAACGCTTTGGGAGGCCCGTCGTACCGCTACCACCGCCCTCGAGGAGCACCGCGCCGGCATGGAGCGCGCCGCCCGCGAGGCGGACTACCTGCGCCACGCTTCGGATGAATTGAAGGCGCTGCGGCCGAAGGACGGCGAGGAGAGCACGCTGGCCGAACGCCGTACCACGATGATGCAGGGCGAGAAGATCGCCAGCGATCTGCGCGAGGCGCAGGAGGCGGTCGGCGGTCACAACTCGCCGGTGCCGGCGCTGGCCGCCGCGGTACGCCGGCTGGAGCGCCGCGCCGCCAATTCTCCGGCGCTGGTCGAGCCTGCGGTGAAAGCGATCGATATCGCGATCAACGCGCTGGAGGAGGCCGACCAGCATCTGTCCGCGGCCCTCGTCGCGGCGGATTTCGATCCCGCCGAACTGGAGCGCATCGAGGAGAGGCTGTTCGCGCTGCGTGCCGCCTCGCGCAAATATTCGACGCCGGTCGATGGCCTTGCGGCGCTCGCCGCCAAATACGCTGCCGACGTGGCGCTGATCGATGCCGGCGCCGACCGGCTGAAGAAGCTGGAGGCCGCCGCGGCCGAGGCCGACCAGCGTTATGGCGCGGCTGCTGCCAGGCTCTCCGCCGCGCGCACCAAATCGGCAGAAAAACTCAACAAGGCCGTCAACGCCGAACTGGCGCCGTTGAAACTCGAACGCGCCAAATTCATCACCCAGGTCGAATCGGATGCGAAGACGCCGGGCCCGCAGGGCATCGACCGTGTCGAGTTCTGGGTGCAGACCAATCCCGGCACCAAGCCCGGCCCGATGATGAAGGTGGCCTCCGGCGGCGAGCTGTCGCGCTTCCTGCTGGCGCTCAAGGTGGTGCTGTCCGATCGCGGTTCGGCGCCCACGCTGGTGTTCGACGAAATCGACACCGGCGTCGGCGGCGCGGTGGCGGACGCCATCGGCGCGCGGCTGGCGCGGCTCGCCGGCAAGGTGCAGGTGATGGCGGTGACCCACGCGCCGCAGGTTGCGGCCAGAGCCAGCCAGCATTTGCTGATCTCCAAGGACGCCCTCGACAAGGGCAAGCGCGTCGCCACCCGCGTCAACGCCCTCACCGCCGACCACCGCCGCGAGGAAATCGCCCGTATGCTGGCCGGCGCGGAGATCACCGCGGAGGCGAGGGCGGCCGCGGATCGGTTGCTGAAGTCGGCTGCGGCGTGACGGCGGCGCGGCCATGGCGGTAAGAGCGAAGAAGCCACCCGTTGACGTCGACAAGCTGACCAAGGTGCAGGCCAAGGTCGAGCACATGCGGCTGTCGCTCGAAATCGAGGGGCATAACGAGCGCTACTACCAGAAGGATGCGCCGACGGTTTCGGACGCCGCCTACGACGCGCTTCGGCAGCGGCTGGAAGCGATCGAGGCGAAATTTCCCGAACTGGTGACGAAGGAATCGCCGACGCAGAAGGTCGGTGCGGCGCCGTCGCGCGGCTTCGCAAAAGTGCAGCACGCCGTTCCCATGCTGTCGCTCGGCAATGCCTTTGCCGACGAGGACGTCACCGAATTCGTCGAGCGCATCCGGCGCTTTCTCAATCTCGATACCGATCATATTCCGGCGCTGGTGGCCGAGCCGAAGATCGACGGCTTGTCGCTGTCGCTCCGTTATGAGAACGGCGAACTGGTCCGCGCCGCGACGCGTGGCGACGGCTTCACCGGCGAGGACGTCACCGCCAATGTCCGCACTATCAAGGACATTCCGCACACGCTGAAGGGCAAGAACATCCCGGCCGCCTGCGAAATGCGCGGCGAAGTCTACATGCTCAAGAAGGATTTTCTCGAGCTGAACAGGAAGCAGGCCGAAGCCGAGGACACGGTATTCGCCAATCCGCGCAATTCGGCGGCGGGCTCGCTGCGCCAGAAGGACGTGTCGATCACCGCCTCGCGCCCGCTGAAATTCTTCGCCTATACCTGGGGCGAGATGAGCGAATTCCCGGCCGAGACCCAGCACGGCATGCTGGCCTGGATGGACAAGGCGGGCTTCGTCGTCAATCCGCGGACGACGTTGTGCAAGGACGTCGAAGACGTCCTGAAGTTCTATCGCAAGATCGGCGAGGACCGCGCATCGCTCGGCTACGACATCGACGGCGTGGTCTACAAGGTCGACCGGCTCGACTGGCAGGAACGGCTCGGCTTCATCTCGCGCAGCCCGCGCTGGGCGATCGCGCACAAGTTCGCGGCCGAACAGGCGACCACGGTCCTCAACGGCATCGACATCCAGGTCGGCCGCACCGGCGCGCTGACGCCGGTGGCGCGGCTGGAGCCGGTGACGGTCGGCGGCGTCGTGGTCTCGAACGCGACGCTACACAATGAAGACTACATCAAGGGCATTGGCAACGATGGCAATTCGATCCGCGACGGCGTCGATCTGCGCATCGGCGACACCGTCGTGGTGCAGCGCGCCGGCGACGTCATCCCGCAGGTCGTCAATGTCGTCATGGACAAGCGGCCGAAGAGCGCAAAGCCGTACAAGTTTCCCGATACGTGCCCGGTGTGCGGCAGCCATGCGGTGCGCGAGGAAGATGGAGCCGTCAAGCGCTGCACCGGCGCACTGATCTGTCCGGCGCAAGCCACCGAGCGGCTGAAGCATTTCGTCTCGCGGCTGGCCTTCGACATCGACGGGCTCGGCGACAAGCAGATCCAGGAGTTTTACGAGGACGGCCTCGTGATGTCGCCGGTCGATATCTTCACGCTGCAGAAGCGCGATGCGCGTTCGACCAGCAAGCTGGCGCAGCGCGAGGGCTATGGCGAAACCTCGGTACGTAATCTGTTTGCCGCCATCGACGCCCGCCGCTCCATCGACCTGCATCGCCTGATCTTCGGGCTCGGCATTCGCCATGTCGGCGAAGGCAATGCCAAGTTGCTGGCCCGGCACTACGCCACGATCGGGAATTTTCGCGAGGCGATGCTGGCGGCTGCCAAGGGCAATGAGGACGAAGAGAACACCACCGAGGCCTGGCAGGATCTCAACAATATCGGCGGCATCGGCGAGATCGTTGCCCATGCCGTGGTCGAGTTCTTCGCCGAGCCGCGCAACGTCAAGGCGCTCGGCGAATTGCTCGATGAGATCGAGGTCAAGCCTGCCGAGCAACCGCGCAAGAGTTCGCCGGTGTCGGACAAAACCGTGGTGTTCACGGGTTCGCTGACCAAATTCACCCGCGACGAGGCCAAGGCGATGGCCGAGCGGCTCGGCGCCAAGGTCGCCGGCTCGGTGTCGAAGAAGACGGATTATGTCGTGGCAGGTGAGGACGCCGGTTCCAAGCTCGCCAAGGCGCGCGAGCTTGGCGTGGCGGTCCTGACCGAGGATGAGTGGCTGCAGCTGATCGGGGAGTGATTTCGTAGGATGGGTGGAGCGCAGCGATACCCATTGTCTCTCCATT
>JAQSDT010000581.1 GCA_029946075.1 bacterium
GGCGTCGAGCTGGCGGCGATCCTCGACGATCTCGCGATCGCCCTCCTCTAACAGGCTGCTTTCAGACGATGACGACACTTGAGACCGGGCGGGAAGCTGCCGCGTACTTCCAGACGTTCGTTCGCGCGAACAACGACGACTGGGGCGAGCTCATGCAGGGCGTGAACCCCAATCAGGGCTAGCCACCCTACCCTGTCGGTGGGTCCGTCCGCTCGTCCCTGAGCATCGCGATGTGGGGCAAGCATGCGCCAATAGCGGAAGTTGCGAATACGCCTGGCAGTGTGCATTCCGCCCTGCAAGCGAACGTCCGCTTCACGGCCCGTCAGCAAAGACCGACTCCGACCCTTAGCGGACCTCGGCGATGTCCGCTTCTAGTCTAGGCTGACATCGAAGTTGTGGCGGTTGTTCGATTTGGGGCTTCCGATAAAATGCCACCGCGGCGTGGGAGGGGAACGCGTTGTTTGCGTGGACTATTGGGATAGCGGCCCTCGTCGCAACGCTAATAGGGCAGATCGTCTTGGCGGTCCGCGTCGGGGCGCTAAAAAAACAGGGGCGGGCACTTCTGGTGCCGAGCCTGCGTTCGACCCTATTTAGCAATCTGCCCTATTGGCGCTTTTTGCTTGGTCGCGAGCACTTAGACATTAGAGACGCAGCAGTCAGTTGTTGCGTGTGGGCGATTAGGCTCGGTGTGGTGGTCTTCTTAGCTACTTTTGTCGCGGAGTTGGTGCTCGCTTGATAGCGCTCGGCACCGCCACGCGGGCCAATGTCCGCTCCCCACCCTGACCGGCCCTCGACA
This sequence comes from bacterium, assembly GCA_029946075.1. Classification (GTDB taxonomy): domain Bacteria; phylum Pseudomonadota; class Alphaproteobacteria; order Rhizobiales; family Xanthobacteraceae; genus Bradyrhizobium. The sequence continues at coordinate 797 of JAQSDT010000581.1, forward strand.
GGGTCCGCTATCCGGAAATCTGGGGAACGACTGCTTGCCGCGACTGCGCTTTGGGCCGTTCACGACCCGTTGGAGACCCTTGGAAGGTCTGCTTGCGATTGCCGAACGCCTTGTGCAACTTCCATTGCCGCGCGCGACATATTGTGGCGTGTGATGTGATGCGTCCCACCGTCCTCCGCTTGGCCTTCGCCGGTCTTGTCGCTCTTCTTGCCACCAGTGGACGCGCGGACGCGCAAGACTTGAGTTGGGCGCCAGCACCCACGCCGGCAGGTCATCCAGGCGATCCAGGCCGGCTCTACCCATTTTTCTCAGCCGCGCGAGACTTGGCCGTCGAAGGTTACATCGAGGAGGAGATATTCGTCAGCGGCCGCGCGCTGCCGCTATCCACTGCGTACGGCTCACGACCAGGTCAAATCGCGATCGCTACCGGGCCAGCCAAACCATTCAAAACGCGGGTTCTGGTGCGCCGCCCTGAGCGCGCCGAACGGTTCAACGGCGTGGTGGTGATCGAATGGTTCAATAACTCCAACGGCTTCGATGCCGACAATGTTTGGCTGGCGCTTCAGGATCACCTCGTAGCATCCGGCTACGCGTGGGTGGGCGTCTCAGCTCAGGGTTTCGGCGGCGTCGACACACTGCGAGCCTGGAGCCCCACTCGCTATGGCGGCCTCGGTATTGAACATGGCGGTGGAATGACCAAGGAGCCACTGGCGTTGGATATCTTTCGACAGGTCGCGATAGACGTCCGTAGTCGGGTCGGTCTTTTGGGCGTTCTTAAGCCGACGACAGTGATTGCCACTGGCCAGTCGCAAAGCGCGATTTGGCTTTCCGGATTCATCAATTCTGGATTGGCAAACCAACCCATAGTGGACGGCTTCCTTCTTGTTTCCGCGACGGGGGCGAAGGTAGACCCGGCTACGCCAACGCCCGTTCTGCGCATCGTCGCAGAAGGTGACGCGGCGAGCTCCGACTCCGAAGATCAACCCGATGACACCGCCCTCTTCCGCCAGTGGGAAATCGCAGGCTCATCCCACGTCGACCGTCATCTCCGCGCTGCCAGGGAGCCGGTACAATTGCGCGACATGGGCGCGTCTGTGCAGGCAGAAATCGCGCCCAAATGCATCACCGCAGCAATCGGAACAGCAACTCCCGCCTACATGGTCGAGGCAGCGGGATTGGACCGCCTAGTGACGTGGGCACGCGGAGGTTCCCCGGTCCCTACTGCCCCACGCCTGAGCAGACAGCTTGATGTTGAAGGCCGCCTCCAGCGCGACCCCGAGGGGCTGGCGCTGGGAGGCATTCGATTGCCTGACATAGCCGCCCCGGTGGGGACCAATGTAGGCAGAAACAGCGGTGCCGCAGCGTGTGGCTCGCAAGGTTATTATTTGCCGTTCGACATAGCGACCCTACGGAGCCGGTACAAAAGTCCGGCCGCGTATCGACGTGCGGTCGCCAACAGCGTCCAGAACAATATCAAGGCCGGATTTCTTTTGCCTGCCGACGGAGATGTCATCCTGCAGGCTGCCCGTAAGGCCTCTTGGTGAAAGCTTGCGTAGGTCGCCTTAATCTAGCCGGCAGGTTCTCGCGCCAGCGCCGACGCAGCGCCTAGTTGGATGGCATGGGAGGCGATCGCGCGGATGATCCAAGATTGCGGGGGATTTACGACCGTGCAACTCCGGCCCGCAGCTTGGACAGCGTTGTTGTAGCGCCCAAGCCGAACCATCGCGCGGTTCACGTCGCGATAGGTCCCCTCGGCCGGATAAGTGGCGAGGAAGTCGGCCTTGATGGGTTCGGAAAGCTTGTTCCAGATGCACGAGCCAACGCCGTGTGGCGTCGCGGCCGTGCTTGCCTGGGCGCTTGCAGATGTCCCGCATGCCAGCATCGCCAAGCTACCCAGCGACGCGAGAAGTATTGAACGGATCATTTCCTTACCCGCCCACCGCCGTTGGTGAGTATTTGACTGCTGTGCGCAGCGGGGAGTGTTCAGGCAACCATCTGAGGGAGCTTCAGCATGTCATGGAAGGGCTCAGCGCCCGCGGCGGTTAACGCTTGGGCGTGGTCAATGTCCCCAGCGGCATAGCCAAGAACACGCATTCCAG
>JAQSDT010000582.1 GCA_029946075.1 bacterium
CGCCGGCCTTCGCGCCCATCCGCTCGAGCGGATCGAGAATCCGGCGCATCGGGCGGGAGCGCAGCGAGGCGTCGCCGTCGAAAACCGCCGAAATGGGGCATCCGGCGACGGCTCCCATCACCAGCCGGCACCCGGTGCCGGAATTGCCGAAATCCAGGGCAGCGGCCGGCTGGGCGAAGCCCGCCACCCCGACGCCCCGCACAGACCAGGCAAACGGCCCTGTACGTTCGACCCGGGCGCCCAGCGCCTGCATCGATTTGGCGGTATTGAGGACGTCTTCGCCCTCCAAAAGGCCCGAAATCCGGGTTTCCCCGACCGAAAGCGCCCCCAGAATGAGCGCGCGGTGCGAAATCGACTTGTCGCCGGGGACACGTACTTTCCCGGCCAGCGGGCCGGCGGCACGGGATTCCAGCGGGGTCGGGGCGGTTGAATGGGTCAAGTTCGTGATCCTCTGCGCGGGCGGCAGTATCACATGGGCCACACCGCGTCACGCGGCCGTCAAATGCGTCAAACCGCTATTGACACCAGCCTCTCAACTAGCCAAGTGAAGCACCGTTTTTCGACAAATTCCCAGGATCCACACGTGGCCAAATCCGATCTCGGAACCAAGCGCATTTGCCCGACGACGGGTAAAAAGTTCTACGACTTGAACAAGAATCCGGTGATTTCGCCCTACACCGGTGAGGTCGTGCCGATCGCGCCGGTTGCGCCGCCGCGGGCCGCCCGCGGTGAGGCCGCGCGTGCCGCCGCCGCGTCCGCCGCCGCAGCCGATGCGCCCGAGGCTGCCGAGGCCGAGGAGTTGGTCTCGCTGGAAGAGGCCGATGCCGAAGAAAATACCGGCAAGGTCAAGGCCGTGGTTCCCGAATCCGAGGACGACATCGAAATCGACGAGACCATCGAGGACGATGACGACGACGATTCCACCTTCATCGCCGACGAGGAAGAAGGCGATGAAGACGTCACCGACATCATCGGTGATGTCGGAGGCGACGAAGAGACTTGAGATCGTCCCTGAACTGTGGTTCAGGGTGCGTGCCCGCAGGCCAAAGTTCGGCGTGCGATTCTACGGGGCCATAGCTCAGCTGGGAGAGCGCTTGCATGGCATGCAAGAGGTCGGCGGTTCGATCCCGCCTGGCTCCACCAGCCTTCGCTTGCTTCGCAAGCTACGGCTCGGCAAGCCAGCCGAACTCTATCGTAGCGAAGCAGGCGAAGGCTGCCGCGGCGTAGCCCACAGGGCGAAGCCGGGCCCGGGCAAGCCCTCCCGATGAGCGCCCTCGTCCTTTCCTCAAAATATGGTTTGATTGCCTGGAAGCTTTGACTTGGGCGGACGATCCATGAAGTACGTCTACATTCTCGAAAGTCTTGATTCTCAACATTTCTACATTGGCATCACAGACGACTTGCGCGCTCGCCTAGCAAAGCACAACGCGGGCGCTGTCCCGCACACATCGAAATACGGACCTTGGCGGGTCAAGACGTATGTTGCGTTCAGCAACGAAGCGCAGGCCGTTGCATTCGAGAAATATCTCAAAACTGCATCCGGTCGCGCCTTCGCCAAAAAGCGCCTCTAACGCCCCCTACTCCGCCAACGCCGCATTCAGCCGATCGCGCAGCGCCACGATCGCGTTCTTTGTCGCAATCAGCTCCGGCACCGTACAGGCAGAACTTGCGAGGATCGCCTGCGGCACGGCGCGGGCTTTTTCGCGCAGGGCTTCGCCTTGCGGCGTCAGCGCGATCAGCACCTGGCGTTCGTCCTGGGTGCTGCGCGTGCGCCTGATCAGCTGCGCCGTCTCCATCCGCTTCAGCAGCGGCGTCAGCGTACCGGAATCCAGGAACAGCCGTTCGCCGATATCCTTGACCGGGACATTGTCGCGTTCCCACAGCACCAGCATCACCAGGTATTGCGGGTAGGTGAGCTTGAGACGGTCCAGCAGCGGCTTGTAGACGCGGTTGAACGCATGCGCCGTCGAATAGACGGCGAAGCAGATTTGATTGTCGAGCCGGAGCGGCGTGTCCGCCGGAGACTTCCTCGTCATCACGACCTCGTTAGCCAAAGGCGGTCAGAGCCGGATTTGGGGGCCTAACCGCCTGATTTCAATTGCATACGATTAAATTGCCTTGCTGGCAATATTATCTATTGTGTACAATTGAATTGTACGCTATGTGATTTTCATCGAAACGGCAAACCCCAAGGGAGACCGACATGTCCGTGAAAGTGCTCTACAAGACCACCGCCAAGGCAACCGGCGGCCGCGACGGCACCGCTGCAACGCTCGACGGCGCCCTCGACGTCAAGCTCTCGACCCCGAAGGAACTCGGCGGCGGCGGCGGCCCCGGCAACAATCCCGAGCAGCTCTTCGCGGCCGGCTACGCCGCCTGTTTCATCGGCGCGATGAAAGCGGTCGCAGCGCAGGGCGGTGGCGTGAGGGTGCCGGCGGATGCGTCGGTGACCTCAACGGTCGGCATTGGCCCGCGTTCGGAAGGCGGTTTTGGTCTCGATATCGATCTTGCCGTATCTCTGCCCGGTCTCGCCAAGGCTGATGCGGAAGCACTGGTGGCCAAGGCCCACCAGGTTTGTCCCTACTCCAACGCCACCCGCGGCAATGTCGACGTCCGCCTGACAGTTGTGTAAGCCCTCGATTGCCTGATGCGATATTGGACGGCCCGTCGCAAAACGCGGCGGGCCGCTCGCTGCATGAAATTTGCGGCTGAATGCCGGCGTCATACGGCCTTGCGCGGGAAGCCATTGCCGCCACGCCGGAAGACCGTTAGCTCAAGACATCGTTCTCTGAGCCAAGGTTGTCTTCCATGAGTTCACAAGCCGCTCCCGCCATGACCGGCCTGCGTGTCGTCGATCTCACGCGCGTGCTCGGCGGTCCCTATTGCACGCAGAT
>JAQSDT010000583.1 GCA_029946075.1 bacterium
ACCTATGCGCAAAATGGCCTTTTGCCGGGGCCCTATTCGCGATAAATCAGCGGCCCTGCCCCACCCTCAATTCGGGAAGTGCGAGATGGACAAGTTCACCACCCTGGAAGGCGTTGCTGCCCCGCTGAAGATCATCAATGTCGACACCGACATGATCATCCCGAAGCAGTACCTCAAGACCATCAAGCGCACCGGCCTCGGCAAGGGCCTCTTCTCGGAACAGCGCTACAAGGATGATGGCAGCGAGAACCCGGACTTCGTGCTCAACCAGCCGGCCTATCGCAATTCGAAGGTGCTGGTCGCCGGCGACAATTTCGGCTGCGGCTCGAGCCGCGAGCACGCGCCGTGGGCGCTGCTCGACTTCGGCATCCGCTGCGTGATCTCGACCTCGTTCGGCGACATCTTCTACAACAACTGCTTCAAGAACGGCATCCTGCCGATCCGAGTCACGCAGGAAGATCTCGACAAGCTGTTCGACGACGCCGAGCGCGGCGCCAACGCGACGCTGACGATCGATCTCGCCGCCCAGGAAATCCGCGGCCCCGACGGCGGCAAGGTGAAATTCGAGATCGATCCGTTCCGCAAGCACTGCCTGATGAACGGCCTCGACGATATCGGCCTGACGATGGAAAAGAAGTCGTCGATCGACAATTACGAGGCGAAGCTGAAAAAAGAGCGCGCCTGGGCCTGATATGCTACGAGAGCCCCGGAAACCGGGGCTCTTTGCTTTTTGTTTGACGCGTTTTCTTGACGCGAACCGGATTCCACTTCGCTTGAAAACGCTATGGTGTGGAGACGACGCGGATGCGGCCTGACGTCGTCAGTTTCTGGCACGGCCCGCTGGACAGGCTTCGCCTGACCTGCCTGCGCTCGCAGGTCGCCGCCGGCCACAAGGTCACCGTCTACAGTTTCGATCCGCTGCAAGGCCTGCCCGACGGCGTCGGCAACGCCGGGGCCGAGGCGATCCTGCCGCATTCCTTTTCCGAGCGGCTGCGACCACCGCAGCCGGACGGCAGCTGGCGCGACTGGACCATCTTGCAGTTCAGCGATTTCTTCCGCATGCGGCTGATGGCTGAACGCGCCGGGCTGTGGCTCGACGCCGACGTGCTGCTGCTCAAACCCGTCGAGATCGATCCGGCAAAGCCATACTTCGCATGGGAACGCCCGCGCCAGCTCGGCAATTCGGTTCTGTATCTGCCGCCGCAAGACCCGATCGTGCGCGCGTTCGAAAACCTGATGGCGCAGGACGAACTGACGCCGGACTGGCTGGCGCTGCGTCACCGCCTGACCTTTGCGTTACGAAAATTGCGCGGCAAGTCGAACCGGCTTTCCGATATTCGCGTTGCGATCTTCGGTCCCGCCGCGCTCTCCGCGCTGGCGGAGCGTTCGGACGAATCGCAGCACGCGCTGCCGAAGCGGTCGTATTATGCCGTGCATGCGGAGCCGAAGCTGTTCTTCGAGCCGACGGATTTTTCGGCGCTGCTCGCTGATCCCGAAATCGTCGGGCTGCACATCTCGCCGAAAGGGCGCGGCGGAGAGGACCCGATTCCCGGCAGCCTCTATGCGTGGGCGGCGGAGAAATTCGGCACATAGCACGGCCTCTTCCCTTCGCCCACAAGGGAGAAGGAAGACCTCCCGCGTTTGATCCAGCGCAACGACCGTTGCGCCGTTTGCACTCACCTTTGGCCATCCGGGCCACCAAGGGAGCCGTGCCATGACCGTTCAGGAACAGCCCTATGCCGTCGTCAGCCTCGTGATCGACTCGTTCGGCGAATGGCTGAAGCACCGCCGCGAACTGAAGGAAATGCACGAGTTGGACGCCGCCAATTTCGGGCGGATCGCCGGCGAGTTGCGGATGTCGTCTGCCGACCTCGAGGCGCTGGTCCGCAGCGGGCCGCACGCGGCCGATGAACTGCCGAAGATGCTCAAAGCCCTCGGCATCGACCAGAACGACCTGGCGCGCACCGAGCCGCTCGTGCTCCGCGACATGGAGCGCGTCTGCTCGCTGTGCAGCCACAAGCGGCGATGCGATCACGACCTCGCCACCGGAGCGGCCGCCGCGCACTACGAGGAATATTGCGGCAATGCCGACACGATCGACGGCCTGGGGCCGCGGGGCAATCCGTCACGTTGATGAAGATGGTTCGTTCCACCTGGCTTCAAATTGCGATCGCGCTCCTCGGCGCGGCAGCGGCGCTGTTGTTCGTGCGGATGCACGACGCGAGGGGCGCCGCCCTGCAGACGGACAGCGTCTCCGCGGGACATCGTCTTGCAGAAGCCTGATGCAAGGGATGCCATGCGATCGAGTCCGCGACGATGGGAACGCGCGGAGGTCCGCCGGATTTCGTAGCGATTGCCAACCGGCCATCGACCACAGAGCTGTCGCTGAAAGTATTCTTCAGGACCAGCCATCATCGGATGCCCAACGCCATCATCGAGCCCGCCCAGGCCGATGATCTGGCGAACTACATCCTGAGCCTGAAGCGGACTTAACTTCCCATCGCCGCGATCGCATCCGCGATCGCAATCGTGCGCTTCGCCATGTCGGCGTGCAGCCGCTCAACCATCCGCCCGTCGAGCTGGATCGCGCCGCGCGACGCATTCTCCGGCTGCTGGAACGCTGCGATGATCTTGCGCGCCTGCGCAACTTCTTCGGCCGGCGGCGTGAAGATGGCGTTACAGGCTTCGATGTGGCTCGGGTGGATCAGCGTCTTGCCGTCGAAGCCGAGGTCGCGGCCCTGCGCGCATTCGGTCGCGAAGCCGTCGACGTTGCTGATGTCGCTGTAGGGTCCGTCGAGAATTTCGAGGCCGTGTGCGCGCGTCGCCAGGATGCAGTGCGTGATCATCGGGATCATCGCCGCGCGGCCCGGCTGCATCCGGATCCGCGTCTCG
>JAQSDT010000584.1 GCA_029946075.1 bacterium
GTCGGCGTAAACCCGATCGTTCCGTAGGATGGGTGGAGCGAAGCGATACCCATCATCTTCCAGCGCATCAATCGATGGGTATCGCTTCGCTCCACCCATCCTACAACCGACCGTTAGCGCCGTCCGATGCCGATCATCCAGGCCCACAACTCACGCCACATCTCGCGATAAAACTGCTCCCGCAGCGCATGCGCGCGCCTGATGTAGAAATCCAGCAAGGCCGGCGTCAGGCGCCGCGAGTTGTCGCGACGCGCCGGTTTCATAGCTCCAGTTCCCAGGTCTCGCCGATCAGGCTCTGACCGAAACTGCGATGCGGCTCGGTCGCGACCAGCTTGAAGCCCGCCTGCTGATAGATGCCGCGCGCGGCGAGCAGGATGCTCTGGGTCCACAGCGTGATCTTGCGATAGCCGCAGGCTTTCGCAAAGCCGATGCATTCGGCGGTCAACCGGTGGCCGAGACGCTGTCCGCGCCCGGCCGGATCGACCAGCAGCAGGCGCAGCTTGGCGACATCGTCGCTGTGCCGCACCAGAAACACCGAGCCGACCTGCGCACCATCGATCTCGGCGATCCAGCAGCGTTCGCGCGAGGCGTCGAACGAGGCGAGGAATTTCGCCGCGATCTCCGCGACGAGGCCTTCGAACGAGGCGTCAAAACCGTATTCGCTGGCGTAGAGCGCGCCGTGGCTCTGCACCACCCAGCCCATGTCGCCGGGCCGCGGCTCGCGCAGCGTCGCAGGCGGCGCGGCGGCGGTTTCGCCGAGCAGGCTTTCGATCGCAGCCATTGCGCCGACCAGCCGCGCGCCGCCGCCCAGCGGCAGCTTCGCCAGCATCGCCGCGACGTCTTCTTCCGAACTGCGTTCGAGTTTGGCGAAGGCCTGCTTTCCCTTTTGTGTGAGGGCGAGGCAGATTTGCCGGCGGTCGGACGGCAGCGGATTTCGGGTGATCAGCCCGTTCTCGTCGAAGTTCTGGACGATCCGGCTGAGATAGCCGGCGTCGAGGCCGAGTTCGGCCCCGATCTCCTTGGCCGACGGGTCTTCGCGATGAGCCAGCTCGTACAGCACCCGCGCCTCGCTGAGCGAGAACGGGTTCTTCAGCAGCTGTTGGTCGAGTACGCCGAGCTTGCGCGTGTAGAAGCGGTTGAAGGCTCGGACCGCCTGGACCTGGTCGTCGGAGCGGGGATGGTCGGGCTGGGACATGGCACCTCTCGATAATTGCTAGTGTCAAATAATTATTTGACTTTAGCAATTATCTGGGTGCGCAAAGCCGAAATGCTACTTTGCATGGGGTTGTTTTCGATATTTTGTTTTTGCGAGCCCGGAGGGCTAGGCGACGACCATGATCCGGCTGCGCAGCTGGGTGCGCGCGGAGCGGCCGAGCTGGCGCAGCAGCCGGGCTTCCGAGCGGCGCGAATCCGGCCGGTAGCCGCCGAGCCGCTCGTAATGGTCGCGCGCGATCAGGAGGCCCTGCTCGGCCGAAGGGCCCGTGAACATGCGGGCGACGAACTTGAAGCCGTCGCGCAGACGCGTGTCGGCGTAAGGCGAGCGGGCGTAGCGGAACACGCCGGCGCGGGGCCGGCCGCTGGTTGAAACGCCCTGGATGAACTGCGAGGTCTCCTCGATCCAGCCGCTGTCGAGCACCGCGCCGGCATGCAGGAACATCAGCCAGGGCGACTTCGCCGCGCGGGCCCCTGCCGCCATGGCCGCGGCGCGCGTGCCTTCGAAGGCCAGGAAACGACAACCGGCCACATCGGCCACCCGTTCGATGACGCCGTTGGCGGTGCGGTCGACCAGCACCACCTCACGGATGACGCCGGCAGCCGCGCCCGGCACCAGCGTTGCCAGCGTTGCGACGGCCGATTGTTCGACCCCTTCGGTCGGAATGATCACGCTCAACATGATGTGAGGCTTCGATGGCTCAACAATTGAAATCGCCCGACTGTTATCACCTTGTCACATCTGAAACAGCCCCGTTTGTTGCCGGTCCTTGCCGGCTAGCGCCGGGCGCGCTTCGGCGGCCGCACGGCATTCGAACTTGCGCGATAATAGGGATTGTCGATGCAACCGCCGGCCAGTCCGCTCACGAACGCCCGGCACTGCTCGTAACTGACGTAGTTGCAGGAGATTCCATCGCCTTTCCCGTAGGTCTGGGCACAGACCGGTAGGTTGGCGTCGGCAAGGCCTGGCGCGGCGCCCGCCGCGACCGAGATCGCAACGACGCAGACGGTTTTTACGGCAAATCGGCGCATCGGCAGTCCTCCAATGGTCTGACTGGCGGAATTACGTTGCGTTAGCCCTCGCAATTACCGTGGACACGGAAACGTATGTTCTTGATTTGTTCTATTTGCGTGCTATGTTCTCTCCATGAGCCGAGCATCCTCTCATGCCCTCAAGCACCCGCCGGTAACGGCGCCCTCCGAGCCGGCGGGTGCGACACCTTTTCCCGAACTCGCCGTCGCCATCGAGCGTGAACGCCGCCGCGGTCGCGGCGCCCAGTCCAACGTCTCGGGCCGGTTCGAAGCGGAGGCGCGCGTCGCCTTCGACGACGGCTGGCAGAGCCTGGACGACCTGCCGCCGTTCAAGACCACGGTCGGCCTCGACACCTCGCGCAAGGTCATCACCCGCAACGATTCGCCCGACATCGGTTTCGACCGTTCGATCAATCCCTATCGCGGCTGCGAGCACGGCTGTGTCTATTGTTTCGCGCGGCCGACGCATGCCTATCTCGGCCTGTCGCCGGGGCTCGATTTCGAAACCAGGCTGCTCGCCAAGCCCGACGCGCCGGAACTGCTGGAGAAGGAACTGGCGGCGCCCGGCTACGAGCCGCGCGTGATCGCGATCGGCACCAACACCGATCCCTATCAGCCGATCGAGCGCGAGCACAA
>JAQSDT010000585.1 GCA_029946075.1 bacterium
CACCGGCCAGGTCGGTTACGCGTTCAGCAACGTACTCCTCTACGTGAAGGGCGGTGCTGCGGTCGTCAGCGACAAGTACAGCCATACGCTCAACGTGGCGATTCCGCCGGGCGTGGTCGGACAGACCTTCGCGGCGGCCTCGGAAACCCGCTGGGGCGGCGTGATCGGGGCCGGTGTCGAGTTCGGCTTTGCTCCGAACTGGTCGGTTGCGCTGGAATACGACCATTTGTTCATGGGCACCAAGGACGTCCAGCTTAACCTCATCCCGCCGTTCGGCACGGCGATCTCAAGCAGTAGCCGGATCAGCCAGGATGTCGATGTCGGCACCGTTCGCGTGAACTACAAGTTCGGTGGTCCGGTCGTCGCCAAATACTGAGCTACACCTCTCTTCGACTAATCAAAAAGCCCCGGCATCGTCCGGGGCTTTTTTCGTCTCGTTCAGATCCGCAATTACACCGGCCTTTCCCCCTTCACCGTCACCCGCGTGCCCGAGCGCGTGTGCGGCCAGTAATCCCACATCGCCCGGTGCTGGGCGCAGCGGTTGTCCCAGAACGCGATGGCGTTTTCGCTCCAGCGGAAGCGGCACTGGAACAGCGGATTCTCCGCGTGCTGCCAGAGATAGGCCAGCATGGCGTCACTCTCGTCGCGCGGAATGCCCACGATAAAGCGGGTGAAGCCGCGGTTGACGTAGAGCGCCTTCTTGCCCGTCACCGGATGGGTGCGCACGATCGGATGTTCGGCGCGCGGATATTCGGGGCGATCCTTGACGCCGTAATTGGCGTAGAGTCCGCGATAGGTCTGCTCGCCGTCATGCAGTGCGGTGAGCCCGTCGAGATAGGCCTTCATGCGGTCCGACAGCGCCTCATAAGCGGCATACATGTTGGCAAACAGCGTATCGCCGCCGCGCGGCGGGCATTGTTTGATGTAGAGGATCGATCCCATCGGCGGCTCGACATCGCAGGAGACGTCGCTGTGCCAGCCTTCGCCGTTGGCGCGCGGCGAATCCTTGTCGGCATAAATCTTCATCAGCGCCGGATCGCCCTCGTTCGGCGCCGCCGGATGCACGTGCAGATCGCCGAACTTGCGTCCGAAGGCGAGATGCTGGTCGGGGCTGATGTGCTGGTCGCGAAAGAAGATCACGAGATTTTCGGCGAGCGCGCGATGAATCTCGTCCATCTGGCGGTTGGAGCGCGCATCGTCAGAGACGAGCTTGCCGATATCGACGCCGGAGATTTCCGCGCCGATGATCGGCGTCAATTTTTCGACGCCGATGGTCTCGTAAGGCTCGCTCTCGCCGGCGATGTGGCGATAGCGCGGGCCCTGCTTGCCGGACAGCGAGGACATGGGGGTTTCTCCCGATCATTCTTGATTGGAAGATATCGTAGCCCGGATAGAGCGAAGCGCAATCCGGGATCGGTCGGTCAGCTTGCGGGCGAATCCCGGGTTACGTTGCGCCCCACCCGGGAGCCATGGACTTTGATGCTCCCGCGCAGATTATTGACCCAGAAACCCGCATGTGACACAGTGTGTGTATGGAGCTCCGATATGGGAAAATATGACCCCCTCAAGGCGTTCCTGGGGAAGCAGCACGCGACAGAGGTGCCGCTTACATTCCAGGAAATCGAGAAGATCACGGGTGTGAAATTACCCCCGAAGGCGCAGCACCACCGCGCGTGGTGGAGCAACAACCCCTCCAACAACGTGATGACCAAGGCCTGGCTGGAAGCCGGCTACGAGAGCGCGCAAGTCGATTTGAGCGCACGCAAGCTCGTATTTCGTCGTGTTGGAAAAATGGGAGCAGAAGAACGAAAAGGGCGGCCGGACGTGAAGAAGGGCGAGCGTCATCCGCTGTTCGGCGCATTGAAAGACGTGACGATCATTCCCGCGGGAGTAGACCTGACCGAGCCTGCCGACCCGGACTGGGGGAAGGTTTACGAGGATTGAAATGCAACCGCTCCTGCTCGACACGCACGCAGCGATCTGGATCACCAAAAACGAACCAATCGCAGCCCGTGCTGTGGAAGCCATGAATGCCGCACATCATACTGGAGGCGCAGTGCTGGTGTCCGCCATCACAGCCTGGGAGGTGGGACTACTCGTTTCGCGCAATCGGCTGAAGTTGCTCATGACACCGCAGCGATGGTTCGCTCAACTTCTCAGCTTGCCTGGAATGCACCTGGCCGATTTATCTCCCGACATTCTCATGGCGTCGTCATTCTTGCCCGGCACTCCTCCGCGCGATCCAGCCGACCGCATCATCATCGCAACAGCCAGGGAGCACGGCGCGGCGCTGATTACCCGCGACCGCCTGATATTGGGCTATGGGCAAGACGGACAAGTCAGCACGATTGCATGCTGAGGTGTCCCTGATCGGCCGGTGACGCAGTAGCCCGAGCGAAACGCAATCGGCGCAATTTCAATTCGACGTCGTCCCGGCCTTGAGCCGGGACCCACAGCCACCGAACGTGGTTCTATGGAAGGTATCCGTCACCTTGCTGGAGCCGATAGCGCAACGCGTTATGGATCCCGGCGTTCGCCGGGACGACGGATTTCTACTCCGCCGCTGTCGTCTCCGGCGTCTTGCTGCCCGCGCCATACTTCTGATCGATGTAATCGATCACCAGCGCCTTGAAATCGGCCGCGATACCGGGGCCGCGCAGGGTGCGGAACTTCTTGCCGTCGACGAAGACCGGGGCTGCCGGCGCTTCGCCGGTGCCGGGCAGCGAGATGCCGATATTGGCGTGCTTGGATTCGCCGGGGCCGTTGACGATACAGCCCATGATCGCGACGTTGAGCGATTCGACGCCGGGATAGCGGCTCTTCCAGCTCGGCATTTCCTCGCGGATGAAATCCTGGATCGAGCGCGCCAGTTCCTGGA
>JAQSDT010000586.1 GCA_029946075.1 bacterium
CGGTGGCTATGGGTCCCGCCACACGGCCGGGACGACAGACATCAATGCCGGAAGTGCCGCACGCCGGTGAACACCATGGCGATGCCGTGCTCATCGGCGGCCTTGATGACTTCCTCGTCACGCATCGAGCCGCCGGGCTGGATCACGGCGGTGGCGCCGGCCTCGATGCAGGCCAGCATGCCGTCGGCGAAGGGGAAGAAGGCGTCCGACGCCACGACGGAGCCCTTGGTCAGCGGCTCCTTCAGTTTCAGTTCGGCCGCCGCATCCTGCGCCTTGCGGGCCGCGATGCGCGCGGAATCGACGCGGCTCATCTGGCCGGCGCCGACACCGACGGTGGCGAGTTCCCTGGCATAGATGATCGTGTTTGATTTGACGTGCTTGGCCACACGGAACGCGAATTTGAGATCGCGCATTTCGGCGTCGGTCGGCGCGCGTTTGGTCGCGACTTTCAGGTCCATGCCTTCGACCACGGCATTGTCGCGGCTCTGCACCAGCAATCCGCCGGCAACGGTCTTGGCGGTGAGGCCGACCGCGCGCGGATCGGGCAGGCCGCCCGCCAGCAGCAGGCGCAGATTACGGCGCCCGCCGATGATGGCAATCGCTTCCTCGGTGGCATCGGGCGCGATGATCACTTCGGTGAAGATGCCGATGATGGCGCGCGCGGCGTCGGCATCGAGCGTGCGGTTGACGGCGATGATGCCGCCATAGGCCGAGGTTGAATCGCAGGCGAGGGCGCGGGCATAGGCGGTGGCAAGATCCGGTCCCTCGGCGACGCCGCAGGGATTGGCGTGCTTGACGATCACGCAGGCCGCGGTGCGCTTCGGGTCGAATTCGCCGACGCATTCATAGGCCGCATCGGTGTCGTTGATGTTGTTGTAGGACAGTTCCTTGCCCTGCAGCTGCCGCGCGGTGGCAACGCCGGGCCGCTTGTCGGGCGTGGCGTAGAATGCCGCGGTCTGGTGCGGGTTCTCGCCGTAGCGCAGCGACTGGATCAGACGGCCGCCGAAGGCGCGGAAATCCGGCGCGTTGTCCTTGAGCTGGGCGGCGAACCAGTTCGAGATCGCCGCGTCATAGGCGGCGGTGCGAGCATAGGCTTTTGCGGCAAGCCGCCGACGCAGGCCGAGCGAGGTCGAACCCTTGTGGGCCGCGAGTTCGTCGAGCACGGCTTGATAGTCGGAAGCTTCCACCACCACCGCGACGTCGTCATGGTTCTTGGCGGCGGCGCGGATCATCGCGGGACCGCCGATGTCGATATTCTCGATGCAGTCCTCATAGCCGGCGCCTTTGTCGACGGTGGCTTCGAACGGATAGAGATTGACGACCAGGAGATCGATCGGCGCGATGCCGTGCGATTTCATCGCGTCGGCATGTTCCTTGTTGTCGCGGATCGCGAGCAGGCCGCCATGCACCTTGGGATGCAGCGTCTTCACCCGCCCGTCCATCATCTCGGGAAAGCCGGTGAGATCGGAGACGTCTTTCACCTTCAATCCCGCCGCGGCAATGGCCTTGGCGGTGCCGCCGGTCGAGACCAGCTCGACGCCATGTCCGGCCAGCGCCTTGGCGAATTCGATCAGTCCGGTCTTGTCGGAAACGGACAACAGAGCGCGGGTCACGCGGCGCGGATGGTCGGTCATGGAAGGGGATCCCTTAGGCTGTTAAGGCAGCCGGGTAGCATGGATTTCAGGGTCAAGAAACCGGGATCGGCGCCGGTTTCCTCTGAAAATTGCGCCCGTGGCAGAGGGCTCAGGCCGCCTTGGCCTTGATCGTCGGGATGTGACGAACGTCCTCGGTTTGCTCCGCATGCCAGGTATCGTAAGCGCCCTGCATCCGGGTCCAAATGCCCGCGCCGTCGCCAAAAAGCTTGCCGAGGCGAACTGCGATGGCGGGCGATACCGGCTTGCGTTCGCCAAGGATGTCGTAGAGGTGCTGGCGCGAAATACCGAGCAGGCCGGCGATATCGGCCTTGGTTCGGCCGGTCGCCGGAATAATTTCGTCGCGAAGCAGTGCGCCGGGATGGGTGGGGCTGCGGTTCTTGCTGCGCTTGGCTGCGTAGACCATGTTTGTTCCTCAGTGATACTGTTCGAAATCGACCCGGCAGGCGTCGCCATCCTCGAATTCGAAAGTAATGCACCACGGTCCATTGACGTGGACCGAATAGCGTTTCGGATTAAAGCCGTGCAAAGCGTGAAAGTCGAAACCGGGGATGTCCATTTCCTCGGCGCGGCCGGCAACGTCGAGACGGTCAAGTCTCGCGAAAATGCGCTTTTGTATCTTTGCGTCGATCTTCGAACTTTTGCCCCTGGACCATAGCTCCGAAAGGGCCTTGCTCTTGAAGGTTCTGATCACATTGATGGTGTAAGCAATTAGCTTACAAGCGTCAAGTCAGTCTATGAGCAACCGGCGGCGAACCCTGCTAAAGCGGCAACTCCGGCTCGCGCCTCGCATTACGCCGGGCCGTCGTGGCCGCGGGCGAGGTCGACGAACGGACGAAACTCCAGCGGACCGAGGGGGCCTGGCGGGAGTCCTGGCGGATCACGATCTGGGCGGTGCGGCGCGGGCCGTCATTGCCGGCGAGGAACACGCTGTCCTCGAGGTCGACCTTGTCGTCGAGCGCCTCGAAGGTCCAGACGTCGCGGTTCGGCAAGACCAGCATGACGCCGCGGGCGTCGCTGAGGCGGCTGGCCTTCACGGCGGGGTGCAGGTGAAAGCGCAGCGCGAAGTCGGTTTCGTTGTTCTTGATGCGGCCGCCCGGCGCCGCCGACACCGTGTCCTCGCCGTCGAGCCGCGCGCCGTCCTGCGAGATCATCAGCACGCGGCGATGGATGACGCCGAAGCGGGCGAGGTAGCCGTCATGCGACGTGGTCAAGAGGTCGCCGTT
>JAQSDT010000587.1 GCA_029946075.1 bacterium
ATCGCGCCGTAGCGAGCGGGCGGCTAAATCGGTCGGCCCGTTACCCCATCTACGGGAGCGGTGTTGATGAGCATAGCCGAAGCCTTTGACGCACCGGTGGCGCGCGCCCCGCTGGTGCCGCCGAACCCGCCGCGTGCCCCCGACGACATGTCGATGTTGGCGCGGATGAAGGCGATCCGTATCAGCCCGATCGGCAGCTGGGGCCAGCAGGCCTATGAAGAGGACATCATCCAGGGCCGCTTTCTCGGACGCGCCAGTTTCATTCTCAACGCGCCCGATGCGATCAAGCACGTGCTGGTCGACAATTACGAAAACTATACCCGCACGCCGGTGGGCCTGCGGGTGCTGCGGCCGATCCTCGGCGAAGGCCTTCTGATCGCGGAAGGACGCGCGTGGAAACATCAGCGCCGTACGCTGGCGCCGGCGTTCACGCCGCGCGCGGTGATGCCGCTGGTGCCGCACATGCTGAATGCGACCGACGACACGATCGCAAAGCTTCGGGCCGCCAGCAATGCGTCGGTCGATCTGCGCGAGGCGATGCAGCGGATGGCGCTCGAGATCGCCGGCCGCACCATGTTCTCATTCGGCATGGACAGGCACGGCGCCGCCTTGCGCGATTTCGTGATGGAATATGGCGAGCACCTGGCGCGACCGCATTTTCTCGATTTGCTGCTGCCGCTGAGCTGGCCGAGCCCGCAGGATTTTGCCCGCGCGCGTTTCCGCAAGCGCTGGACCGCGTTCGTCGGCATGCTGATGGCCGAGCGCCGCGCCGCCGGCAAGAGCGAGGGCGCGCCGGCGCGCGATCTGTTCGACCTGATGGGCGACGCGCGCGATCCGGAAACCGGCGAGGCCTTTACCGACGCGCAGCTCGGCGATCAGGTTGCGACGATGATTCTCGCCGGTCACGAGACCACGGCGACCGCGCTGTTCTGGGCGCTCTATCTGCTGGCGCTCGACCCCGCCACCCAGGAGCAGGTGGCCAATGAAGTCCGGGACGCGGAGATCAACGGCGCGCAGGACATGGAGCGGCTGAAATTCACCCGCGCCGTCGTCGACGAAACCATGCGGCTGTATCCGCCGGCTTTCCTGATTGCGCGTGCCGCGTCGGGCCCGGATGTGATCGCAGGACGCCCGGTGAAGAAGAAGGACGTCATCCTGATCGCGCCGTGGCTGCTGCACCGGCATGAAAAGCTGTGGCGCGAACCGAACGCTTTCATGCCGTCGCGCTTCATGACGGGTACGCCGCCGGATCGGTTTGCCTATCTGCCGTTCGGCGTCGGCCCGCGCGTCTGTATCGGTGCGCATTTCGCGCTGGTCGAGGCGGTCCTGGCGCTGGCCAAGATGATCAAGGCGTTTCGCGTCACGCTCGTCGACAAGGAGCCGGTGATGCCGCTCGGCGTGGTGACGACACAGCCGGACCGTTCGCCGATGTTTGCGATCACGCCGCGATGATCTGGTTTTTTGTTTTGACGCGTTTTCTTCACGCGAACCGGTGCCCAGTTCGTTCGAAAACTCTATAAGGTAGACTTGATGAGCGATACGTCAGCCCAGTTCTCCGTGCTCCGGCAGACCGCCGATCCCGCCGTGGCCGAGGCCATCGCGCAGTTGATCGAGAAGGGCGAGGATCGCGATCTCAACCGGATCAACGTGCTGGATTTTTCCGCGCGGCACGGCTTCGACGAGGAGAAGGTCATCTCGGCCTTCCTGCATTCGTCGCGGCTCGGCCTGTTCGATCTGACCTGGAACGTGCTGTGCCCCGGTTGCGGTGGCGTGCTCGGCGCGCACAACACGCTGAAATCGCTGCGCCACGACGACTACAATTGCGCGCTCTGCGCCAAGGGCTACGAGGCGTCCGTCGACGACCGCGTCGAGGTCGCCTTCACGGTCAGCCCCCGTATCAGGCGCATCGCGGCACATGATCCGCATACGCTGCCGATCTGGGAATACACCCGCCAGATGTTCTGGAGTTCGGGGATGGAGCTGGACGAAGCCTCGATCCAGCAATTGATCGACGAAGTGGCGCTGGAGGCGATCGAACTGCCGGCGGGCGAGAAGGCGATGATCTCGCTGCAACTGCCCAACCAGTTCGTGATCGTGTTCGAGCCGGTGACGCATTCGGCCCACTTCTTCAACATCCAGGGCGAGCCGACCAGGGAGCGCCAGCAGTTTTCGATCACCTTCAACAAGCTGCATGCGCCGACCGGGACGACCGATCTGCGCCCCGGCCCGCTGCGGCTGTCGCTCGAGAACCAGACCGATACGCGGGTGCTGCCGACGGTGTGGGTCGCCAACGACACGCTTCATCACCTGCTCGGCAAGCGCAAACCGATCCTGACCGCCAAGCGGATGCTGTCCAACCAGACCTTCCGCGACGTGTTCAAGGCCGACAATCTCAACGTCGACCAGCGCCTCAAGATCACCTCGCTGACGTTCCTGTTCACCGACCTCAAGGGCTCGACCGCGCTCTATGAACGGGTCGGCGATCTCGCCGCGTTCGATCTGGTCGGCGCGCATTTCCACGCGCTGCTGGACATCATCGCGTCCGAAAAGGGTGCGGTGGTGAAGACGATCGGCGATGCCGTGATGGCGACCTTCATCCGGCCGGAGCATGCGATCGTCGCGGGCTTGCGCATGCGCGCGGCGATGGCGGCCCTCAATGCGGAACGCGGCCGGGAAGAGCTGATCGTCAAGATCGGCATCCACGAGGGCCCGTGCCTTGCGGTGATGCTGAACGAGCGACAGGATTATTTCGGCCAGACCGTCAACATCGCCGCCCGCGTACAGAGCCTGTCGACCTCGCAGGAAATCCACATCACCGGCCCGGGGATCGAAGCCCCGGGGGTCGCCGCCATCGGGGAGAAGGGGGCGAGCAAGCCG
>JAQSDT010000588.1:0-241 GCA_029946075.1 bacterium
TTCGCGTCGCCCCGGAACGACGGCTGTTCACACCGCCACCAGCATCGCCACGCCGATCACGATCAGCGCGATGCCGGAAAACTCGCGCGCCGACATCGGCTGCTTGAAGGAATAATACGACACCGCCTGCGCGAACAGCACTTCGACCAGCGCCAGCGTGCGCACGTTGGCGGCGGCCGTCAGCGCGAACGCCAGGAACCAGAATTGCGAAGCGAACGCGCCCATGAAGCCCGCGAGCATC
>JAQSDT010000588.1:251-2875 GCA_029946075.1 bacterium
GCTTTTTGGTGTGCGGGCGGATCGCCTTCAGCACATCGGGCGCGCGGGCGAGCAGATAGACCGTCAGCACCAGCGTCTGCACGAACAGGCCGCACACCAGCGTGAAGGACGCCATGGTGACGAAGGAAACGCCGGGCGCATTGATGATCGCGCCGCGAAAGCCGATCGCCGACAGCGCAAAGCAGCCGCCGGCGACGAGGCCGATGATGGTCGGCTTGAGTTCGGCAAAACCCTTCGTGCCGCCCGGCCGCAGCGCCGTGATGACCACGCCGATGGTGGCGATGATGATGGCGACGACTTTCAGCAGCGTCAGGTGATCGCCGATGAAGATGAAGCCGAAGATCGCGGTCTGGATCGCCTCGGTCTTGATATAGGCCGTGGTCACCACAAAGGAGCGGTCGTTCATCGCCACCAGCATCAGGCCGGTGGCGACGATCTGGCTCAGCGCGCCCAGCAGCAGCCACGGCCAGAACACGGCCGACGGCCAGGACACGGGATCGCCGGTGACCGCCACGACGATCGCGAAGAAGAGAATCGAGAACGGGAAGCCGAACAGAAAGCGGATATTGGTCGCGCCCCAGGTGCCGAGCGGCCCCGTCAACGATCGCTGCATCGCATTACGCGCGACCTGGCCGAGCGAAGCGATGATGGTGAAGGGAATCCAGAGCGAGGCGACGGTGAACATGGGGGATACCGGCGGGAGGGTACCGCACCGTGCCGGGATGGCTGGATCAGGTCAACGGTATCCGCGTCATGACTGGGATGCGCGGCAAGATTCACCCGTCGCCCCGGCGAAGGCCGGGGCCCATACCGCGTGATCTATCGATGATACGAGGTAATTGAGACCGTTCGCACAATTAAAGCCGCGGCGTATGGGTCCCGGGCCAAGCCCGGGACGACACCAGTCAAGCGGCTAGAGGTCCATCACAAACTATATCCCCTCGGCCACCACCATGTAGTTCACGTCCATGTCGGACGAGATGCTCCATTTGTCGGCGATCGGGTTGTAGACCACGCCGGCCTGCTCGGTGATGGAGAGGCGGTTGTTGGCGAGGTGATGCGCGAGTTCGTCGGGGGTAACGAACTTGTCCCATTGATGGGTGCCGCGCGGCAGCCAGCGCAGCACGTATTCGGCGCCGACGATCGCGAGCGCAAAGCTCTTCCAGTTACGGTTCAGCGTCGAGACCACCATCATGCCGCCCGGCTTCACCATGGCGGTGCAGCGCGCCAGGAACGCGCCGACATCGTTGACGTGCTCGATCACTTCCATCGCCAGCACGATGTCGAACCGCTCGCGCACGTCCATTTCCTCGACGGTGGTGCAGCGATAGTCGATCGACAGATGACCCTTGTCGGCATGCAGCCTGGCGGCGGCGATATTGGTAGCGGATGGATCGATCCCGATCACCTGCGCGCCGAGCCGCGTGAACGGCTCGCACAGGAGGCCGGCGCCGCAGCCGATATCGAGGATGCGCAAGGACCCGAGGCAATTCAGGCTTTTGATGTTGCGCTCGAACTTGCGGCAGGCGGCGTCACGGATGTAGGCGAGCCGCAGCGGATTGATCTTGTGCAGCGGCGCCATCTTGCCGCGCGGATCCCACCACTCGTCGGACAGTTTTGAAAACTTTGCGACCTCGGCCGGATCGACCGATGCGCTCGCGGAGGCGTTCTGCTGCATGGTCATCACGCGCCGGCCGGTCGTGCGGTGATGGCATTTCGAAAGCCTAGCGGCGAGGCAATCGTCTCGAGGGTCTTGCCGCCCTCACCGACCCCCAGCACCGTCACGTCGCCATAGTTGAGGATGCGGCCGAGGATGCTCTGGTTGACGTCGACGCTCTCGACCTTGTCGACGCTCATCTCGAACGTCTGCCGCTTCACGAAGCCGGTCTTGTGGACGACGCGGAAATTGGTGACGTCGGTCTCGGTGGTAAATCGATGGAACCAGGCGGTCACCGTCTTGTACATGGCGACGATGGCGGAGAAAGCGGCCATCGTCAGGCACAGCAGCGCCGGCGGGCCTGACGGGACCTGATACGAGACAACGATGAACACGATGGCCACGACCCAGCCGGCAATCGCCGGCAGGAAGAAGATCCAGTGGGCGTTGGTCGAATACAGCACCTTCTCGCCGGGCTGAAGGATTTCGTCGATGTACCGACCCATACGCCTGCCCTGAATTTACCCGCAACCACAGCAATTTGCGCCATTTTGGACCGAAAACAAAGCTGGTTGCTTGCCCCGGACCGCGCCGCTATGTATACGCCGCTTTCGGCCCGGGCGCTCCAATTTCCGTGCCGGCCACATAACTTATCCTCACAGGGAATGCACGCGTCGTCATGGGCCGCCTCGTGATGAAATTCGGCGGCACGTCCGTCGCCAATATCGAACGTATCCGCAACGTCGCGCGCCATGTGAAGCGCGAGGTCGACGCCGGCCATGACGTCGCCGTGGTGGTGTCCGCGATGGCCGGCAAGACCAACGAGCTGGTGGAATGGTGCCGCGAGGCGTCGCCGATGCATGACGCGCGCGAATATGACGCCGTGGTGGCTTCCGGCGAACAGGTCACCGCCGGCCTGCTGGCGATCGCGCTGCAGGCGCTCGGCATCCAGGCGCGCTCCTGGCAG
>JAQSDT010000589.1 GCA_029946075.1 bacterium
AGCCGCGCGATCAACCGCGCCACCTCGTCCAGATCGTCGGAAGCGTGCTCGGCGTTTCAATGGATCGCGTCCGCGTCATCCTCGGCGATACGGACAATACGCCCTATGGCGGTGGCACCTGGGCTTCTCGCGGCGCGGGAATCGGCGGCGAAGCCGCGCTTCAAGCCACGAAAGTGCTTCGCAGGAACATCCTCGATGTTGCGGCAGCCATCCTGCAGGCGAGCGCAAGCGAACTTGATATTTCCGACAACGCCATCGTGAACGTCGTGGACGGCGCGCAGCGGATGGAATTAAGTGAGCTCGCCCGCGTGGTCTACTTCCGCCCCGACACACTCCCTCCGGGTATTCAACCGGAATTGATGGCAACACGGCATTTTGTCCCACGGGAATATCCCTTCGCTTTCACCAATGGTGTTCAGGCTTCCTGGCTGGAGGTCGACACCGATACCGGTTTTGTAAAGTTGCTCAAGCACTGGGTGGTGGAAGATTGCGGAACGATCATCAACCCGCAGCTGGTCGACGAGCAGATCAGGGGTGGAGTGGTGCAGGGCCTTGGTGCGGCGCTGTTTGAGAAATGCATCTATGATGAGCGCGGGCAGCTCACTAACGCCAATATGGCCGACTATCTCGTTCCGATGTCCGGTGAGATGCCTGACATCGACGTTGGGCATGTGGTTTCGCCGACGCTTGAGTCGGAACTCGGTGCCAAGGGGGCAGGTGAGGCTGGTACCGCCGGCGCGGCTGCGGCGGTATCCAATGCAGTGAATGACGCGCTAAGGCCCTTCGGTACAATAATTACGGAGATTCCGCTGACACCTCAGATCATTCTGACCGCGTTGGGGAAAATTTAGCTGCAAATAGCAGAACCGGAAAAGGCACGAGAGAATCAGATGGACCAATCCCAGCACGCCGCGCAAACCGAAGCGAACGAGGTTCTTTACGAGGTCGCGGATCATATCGCCGTCATCACGCTCAATGCGCCTGAACGGATGAACACGATCTCAGGACCGATGCTGAACGACCTGACGCGGCTGCTTGTCAAAGCCAACGAGGATCGGGACGTTCGTTGCGTGATTCTCACCGGCAAGGGGCGTGCGTTTTGCGCCGGTCTCGATTTGCGGAAGGAACGCAGCGGCGATGGGCTGAGTTCGGCTTCCTCGGCGACCTCGCTCGATCTGCGAAATACGCCACCGACCGTCATGCAGGCGATGGACAAGCCGACGATCTGCGCCGTTAATGGCGGGGCGGCCGGTTACGGTATGGATACCGCGCTCGGCTGCGATATCCGCATTATGGCCGAGTCGGCCAAGCTTGCGGCGGCCTTCGTGAAGCGCGGCGTCGTTCCCGAGTCCGGCGGCACCTGGTTTCTTCCCCGCATGATCGGCTGGGCCAAGGCATCCGAACTGATCTTTACCGGCCGGACGCTGTCGGCGCGTGAGGCACTGGAATGGGGGCTCGCCAACGAAATCGTGCCTGATGCTGCGCTGATGGAGCGCGCGCGCGAGGTAGCCCGAGAGATAGCGAGCAACGCGCCGCTCGCCGTCCAGGCGGCCAAGCGCATGATGCGGATGGGGCTGAACGAGACGTTCCCCGACCACGTGCATCACGTCTATCTGCAGCTCCTGCCGCTGTTCAAGACGCAGGATATGCAGGAGGGCATCAAGGCATTCATGGAGAAGCGCGAGCCGAAGTTCGAGGGGCGTTGACCCTTCGTTGGCCGTTACTCCGCGGCAGTGCTGACTACCGTGCTCGCCTTACGGTTCGTGAGGACTACCTTGATCGCACCGTCGATACGTTCACGGGCATATCGCAACGCCGTCGGCAGGTCGGCCAGCGGAAACGTATGGGTATGAATCTTCGTCGCGTCGAAGCGCTTTTCCGCCATCAGCGTCATCGCGCGGCGCGTCGCGCTGCGGCCTTCGCCTCTGATGCCATAGGCGTAGATATTGTTCTTCACGAGGTGCGCGAGATCCATGGTGACCGGATCGTGCGGAAAGGCGGCGAGGCAGATTTTTCCGCCCCGGTTGGTCATGTAGATGGCCTGGTTGACGGTCGCTCCGGTACCTGCGCACTCCACCACATAGTCCGCACCGGCTCCGTCCGTGAGGCGTTTGACGACTTCGACGGCATCCTCGTCGTTGATATTGATAACATGGTCGGCGCCTAATTCGCGGCCGATCGCCAAGCGCTTGTTGCGCGTCCCCGTGAGGATCACCGGGCTCGCACCGAGTGCCTTGGCTACGGCCACCGCGAGCAACCCGATTGGCCCCGGGCCGATCACGACGACGCTCTCGCCGGCCACCAATCCCCCCAACTCGGTCAAGCCATACATCGACGTGCCGGCGGTGACGACGAGCGTCGCCTCAGCGTCGCTCATCGTGTCAGGCACTCGCGCCAGTGTGTTGATATGATTGACGGCGTATTCGGCGAAGCCGCCGTCCGTGGTAAAGCCGTTGGCGCGATGACCCTTCTCGGGTTTTCCGTAGTTCAGACATGAAGTGTACATGCCTTGGCGGCAGCGCTTGCATTGGCCGCAGCCGGCGTGAATTTCGACGCTGATCCGCTCGCCAATCCCGAATTCGTCGACATCGGGCCCAAGTGCCGCAACCGTCCCCATATATTCATGGCCCGGCGTGAAATTCCTGTTGAAAGGCAGGCCACCTCCGATGCTCGCTGGCGAACCCGAATGAATGATTTCGAGGTCGGTAGCGCAGATGGCCACGGCGTCGATACGAACCAGGACTTCCGCTCGGCCGGGAACGGGCACCGGCTTTTCCTTGAGCAAAAGCCGGTCCGGGTCGCCCAGTACCCAAGCCTCCATCCGGTCAGGAATGGGGAGTTCAGGCGACGTCTTCACACCGGGCGGCTGATACATGGAGCGTTTCCTGTTGCGGGAAAGCTTACCGGAAATCACCGGTTGAACAAATTGAGCGCGCCTGCGGACAAGCGGGAGTCATTTTGCTGCAGAGCAACAAGCTGCGTCGCAAAACCTTCATACGCGGCCTATACTTGCTCGCCGGTCGGTGCTGAAATCCCGGCAAGCCATTCCCGAACTGGAGTACCCCATGAAGATCGCCCGTTTTGCTATCGCCTTGCTGGCGCTGCCGCTGATTGCGACATCGCAGCCCGCCAAAGCGGCCGACGTCATTTGCTACAACTGCCCACCTGAGTGGGCGGATTGGGCGTCAATGCTCAAGGCGATCAAGGCCGATCTCAATTTTGATATCCCGCACGACAACAAGAATTCGGGCCAGGCGCTGGCGCAGATTCTCGCCGAAAAGAACAATCCGGTGGGCGACATCGGCTATTTCGGGGTGACTTTTGGCATGAAGGCCAAGGCGCAGGATGCGCTGGAGCCGTACAAGCCGGCCAAGTGGGAACAAGTTCCGGCTGGCTTGAAGGACGCCGACGGTTACTGGACCACGATTCATTCGGGCACGCTCGGCCTGTTCGTAAATAAGGATGCACTCGGCGGCAAGCCGGTTCCGGCCTGCTGGAAGGATCTGCTGAAGCCGGACTACAAGGGCATGGTGGGCTATCTCGATCCGTCGTCTGCTGCCGTCGGATATGTCGGCGCAGTCGCGATCAATCTGGCGCTTGGCGGCTCGGAGGCGAATTTCGATCCCGCCATCGCTTTCTTCAAGGATCTGCGCAAGAACGACCCGATCGTGCCCAAGCAGACCTCCTATGCCCGCGTGGTCTCCGGCGAGATGCCGATCCTGTTCGACTATGATTTCAACGCCTACCGCGCGAAATATTCCGAGAAGGGCAACTTCGAGTTCGTGATTCCCTGCGAAGGGTCGGTAGTGTTTCCCTACGTGGCCGGCCTGGTCAAAAACGGGCCCCACAAGGAAAACGCCAAGAAAGTTCTGGATTTCCTTCTGTCCGACAAGGGGCAGGCGATCTGGACCAATGCCTATCTGCGCCCGGCGCGGCCGATCGAACTGCCTGAAGCCGTCAAGAAGAAGTTCCTTCCCGACAGCGACTATGCGCGCGCCAGGAATGTCGACTGGGGCCAGATGGAAAACATGCAAAAAGGCTTTGTCGACCGCTATCTCGCCGAGGTTCGCTGAGGCAGTATGGCGCTTCTCGCGGGGCGCTTCGGGTTGATTTCACATAGGTCTTTTGTCTGGCTGTGCCTGCTGCCGCTCGCGGCGGTGACGGCTGCATTTTTCCTGCTGCCGATGGCGCGGCTGCTCTTCACGGGTGCAGAAGGCCCGCAAGGTATTGCGGGCTACCTCGCGATTCTGACCGAGCCACGCTACCGCACGACGCTCATCAATACGGTGTTGTTGGCGACTGCGACCACTGTGGTGACGCTGATCGTCGCAACCATCGCGGGAATGTTCCTGCAGCGGCATCGCTTTCCGGGCCGGGCAGTCCTGATTGCGATGCTGACCTTCCCGCTGGCCTTTCCCGGGGTCGTGGTCGGCTTCATGATCATTCTGCTTGCCGGGCGTCAGGGTCTAATCGGCGATCTATCCAACCGCCTGTTCGGCGAGAAGCTGGTCTTCGCATATTCGATCTATGGACTGTTCCTCGGCTACCTCTATTTCTCAATCCCGCGCGTCATCCTGACCATCATGGCCGCGGTACAAAAACTGGATGTCGGGCTGGAAGAAGCGGCGCGATCGCTCGGGGCGAGCCCGTGGGCGGTGCAGCGCGACGTGGTACTGCCCGCGCTGGCGCCGGCGTTCGTTGCGTCCGGCGCGATCGCCTTTGCAACCGCGATGGGCGCGTTCGGTACCGCGTTCACGCTGGCGACGAACATCGACGTGCTGCCGATGCTGATCTACACCGAATTCACGCTGGCCGCGAATTTCGCGACCGCAGCTGCGCTGTCGGTCGGGCTCGGCATCATCACCTGGTTCATGCTCGCGCTGGCCCGCTCTTTCAGCGGCAGCTCCGTCGCCGCGGCCGGATAGACCCATGCGCGATCGCCTGATTTTTATCGGCCAGTTCGCCTTCACTCTGCTTGTTGCCGCATTCCTCGTCGTGCCCGCGATTCTGTCGATCTCCGCCGGGGTTACCGTGAACTATTTTCGCGGGATTCAATCCGGCGTGACCCTGCAATGGGTCGTTCAGGTATGGCAGCTCTATGCCGGCACCATCCTCCTGTCTTTTGTGATTGCCTTCGCAACGCTTGCCGTGACGCTCGCGGCAGGCGTTCCAGCCGCTTACGCCTTGCATGTGCGGGGAGGGCGGTTGTCGCGTATCGTCGAGGAGATCATTACGCTTCCGCTGGCAGTCCCGGGACTGGCGATCGCGCTCGCCTTGCTGCTGGCCTATGGCGGTTTCGGCGATTTCAGGCGCTCCTGGTTCTTCATTCTCGTCGGGCATGTGATCTTCACTATGCCGTTCATGGTTCGGTCGGTGATGGCCGTGTTCGCCACCGTGGACATCAAGACGCTCGATGAAGGCGCGGCCTCGCTCGGCGCCTCACCTTGGCGGCGTTTTCGTGACGTCATCGTGCCCAACGCGATGCCGGGCGTCCTTGCCGGAAGCCTGATGGTGGTGACGTTGTCGCTCGGCGAGTTCAACCTCACCTGGATGCTGCATACCCCGCTGACCAAGACCTTGCCGATCGGTCTGGCCGACAGCTACGCCTCGATGCGGCTCGAAGTGGCTTCGGCCTATACGCTGATTTTCTTCGTCATGATCATCCCGTTGCTGGTTGCGATGCAATTGTTTGCCGAAAAGGAACAGAAGCGATGAGTGCGCAGGCCGGACACGGAGCTGCGGTGCGGATTGAAGCCTGCGGCAAGACATTTGCCGATGGAACGCGTGCTCTCGAGCCCGCAACGCTCGATATCGCCCGTGGCGAGACGCTGGTGCTGCTGGGGCCGTCCGGTTGCGGCAAGACCACCATGCTTCGCATCATCGCCGGTCTCGAATTGCCGGACGCCGGCGGCAAGGTACTGTTCGACGGCAAGGATATGACGCCGGTTCCGATCGAACGCCGAAATGTCGGCATGGTGTTCCAGTCCTACGCACTTTTTCCCAACATGAGCGTGGCCGACAATATCGGCTATGGCCTCAAGATCCGCGGCGTGGCCGAGAAAGAGCGCGGGGCGCGTGTAGCCGAACTGGTAGCGCTGACTAATATCTCCGGACTGGAGAACCGTCGCATCGACCAGCTGTCTGGCGGGCAGCGTCAGCGCGTGGCGCTGGCACGCGCGGTGGCGATCCGGCCCGGCATACTGCTGCTTGACGAGCCACTCACGGCGCTGGATGCCGCGCTGCGCGATCGGCTGCGGAGCGAGCTCAATCGCCTGCTGCGTGCGCTCGGTATCACGACGATCTACGTGACGCACGACCAGTCGGAGGCGATGGAGCTTGGCGATCGCGTAGTGGTCATGCAGAAGGGATCGATCGCCCAGATCGGCACCCCACGGGACATTTACTTTGCGCCGAAAAGCCGCTTCGTTGCCGAATTCATCGGCGCGGCGAATATTGTCGAGGCGGCTGTCGAAAACCGTCATCTGGTGTTGCCCGGCGGCCGGCAGCCAATCGCGCACGACGCAAATGTGTCAGCGGCGATCGCGATGATCCGTCCTGAAACCATAGGCGTGGTGAAGTCCGGCGGTGCGCCGCTGTCGGGTATTGTCGACAGCGTCAGCTTCATCGGGGACCGGCAACGTCTCGTTGTCAGCGGAGCATCGAACAAGTCGCTTACTGTGGATGCGCCAAATACGATTCAGGTAAAATCTGGGGACCGGATCGGCCTGTCAATTTCGTCGGACGCCGTCCGGTTATTGCCATCTGAAGATTCAGAAAGCTGATGTTGGACAAGCCGCTTCGCATCGCGCAGATTTCTGATCTGCACATCAAGCCGCCGGGTTCGCTGGCCTATGGCCGGGTCGATACGGCCAAGGCGCTCGAACGCTGCGTCGAGGCGCTGAACGCGTTCAAGCCGGCGCCGGACCTCGTCGTGATCTCGGGCGATCTTGCGGACACGCCGACCGCCGAGGAGTATCAGTATCTCAAGCGGCTGCTGGCGCCGCTGAAACTTCCATTCGCCGGCATTCCCGGCAATCACGATTCGCGCGAATTGATGCGGGCCGCGTTTCCTTCGGCTTCCTACGCCTTCGTTTCCGGGCCACTCAACCAGAAGATCGAAATGGGGCCGCTCGATCTGTTGCTGCTGGATTCGAGCGTTCATCGGAAGCCGCACGGCGAACTCGAAGGAGTTACGCTGGAATGGCTGGAAAAGGCACTCGCGACTTCTTCAGAGCGACCCGCGCTGCTGTTTCTCCATCACCCGCCTTTCAAGACGGGGATCTGGCACATGGATCGTCAGAACCTGTTCAACGCGACTGAGCTGGCGCTGATCGTTCGTCGGTATCCACGTGTTCAGTTGATTGCTACGGGCCACATTCATCGAGCGACGCTGACGATGTTCGCCGGTGTGCCGACCACCATTTGCCCTGCACCGAATCATGCCGTTGATCTCGATCTGGCCGAGTTGCGCGAGCCTTCGTTCAAGGTCGAGCCGCCGGCATTCCATCTCCATACGTGGTTTCCGGGCGATGGCTTCGGAACAGTCGTGACCCATCAGGTGCCGATCGGCGCGTTCGATGGCCCGCATCCGTTCTTCGGGCCGGACGGAAAGCTGCTGTAACCGCAGGCGAGGGCTCGATTGCAAAGCGCAGCGTTCGAGCGCAATCTTCCTGAAAAGGTGCGGTTGGACAAATACCGCTGATGATTGGGAGAATTGAATGCGCCTGCTCGGCTTGATTGTTCCAGCGCTCGCGCTTCTTGTCAGTACAAGCGCCATTTCTCAGACGGCCTATCCGGACCGACCGATCAAGATGATCGTGCCGCTTGCCGCAGCGAGCGCGGTCGACGTCGCAGCACGGATCGTGACCCAGAAGATGGCTGACAATATGGGTCAGCAGATCGTCATCCTGAACCTGCCGGGGGCATCGGGTTTGATCGGGGCAGAGCAGGTCGCCCGCGCCGAGCCGGATGGCTATACGATCGGCGGCTTCAACGACAGCATCATGACCATGGTGCCCAACCTGCAGTCGCGGATGCGTTGGGACATCCTCAGGGATTTCGATCCCGTGTCGCTGGTTGCGACGGTGGAGTGGGGGCTTATCGCCAACAATCAGGCCAGCTTCAGGAACGCCGGGGATCTGATTGCGGCAGCCAGGGCCGCACCCGGCAAGATCGATTACGGTTCGGGCGGGCCGGGTAGTCCGCAGCATCTCGCGATGGCGATGTTTGCGTCTGCAGCCGGAATAAGTTTGACCCATGTGCCCTACAAGGGCGCCACGCAAGCGGCCACGGACGTGGCTGCCGGACAGATCCCGGTCGGTTTCCAGGGGCTCGGCACGGTTGCGTCACTGGTGCGCGGCGGCCAGCTCAGATTGATCGGGGTGACTACCGAAAAGCGACTGGCGCAATTCCCCGATGTGCCGACGGTGTCGGAATCCGGCCTGCCAGGCTTCTTCTTCAATTCGTGGTTTGCCATGCTTGCTCCTGTCGGGACACCAAAAGACATTGTCGCCCGGCTGAATTCCGAGGTGCTGAAGGCGCTCGGGGATCCCGAAGTGCGTCGCAAGCTTGAGGAATTGGGCTTCGCGATTCGCGGCAGTTCGCCCGAAGAGTTGCGATCCATGACGCGAGATCAGCTTGCGAAGTACGCAAAGGTGATCAAGGAAATGGGTATCACCAACGAGTAGCCGCCAGCCGGTAATCGATCGCCAGCCGGCGGCCATCCTCTGATTGATCTCAATTGCAGGCGAAACGGCGTCCGCCGCGGCCGATGTAGAATTCGGCTCCCAGCATGCAGGGATTGGTTCCCCATCCATGGGATTCGTGGATCTGTTTCCGCAGCTGATAGTCGCCGTTGTAGGGATTGTTCGGCCCCTTGTTCTGGCAGTTTGCGTTGGGATAGAACTGCGCGCAGTAGCCGGGGTTGGAGATCACCTCCTGCGCTGCGGCCGGCATCACGGTTGTGATGCTCAGGAGGGCAGCTGCACCCAACATGGCAAACTTCGTCATCTTCATTCTCCTCAATTGTTGTGTAAATGCGCACAAGCTGTGGATGTTCGGCCCGCACGTGGGGTGGGTTGAACGGTCGACTCGAGCCATTAGTGCAAAGCCCGCCTGGAAGGTTCACCCTCAATCGGGGTAGAACGCCGCACGGTGTGAGGCATCTCACGTGCGCGATTTCCGCGCGACGGGAGCTACGCGAGCCTGCCGCCGCGATTCTGCCGGCGTCGGTCCGTGCCGCAGGCCCCGCTATCGCATTGATTGTCGGCAGGTTGTCGCTGGCGGGAGCCATTTATCCGTCGTGTCGTCCGAGCGGAGTTCTGCGGTTATCACGGCGTTAACGCCAGCGACCATATTTGGCCTCCAGCCGCTAAATCGACGCAGATCGGCGCTTTCAGGTTGAAAAGCCTGCTATCGTTGATTACGGAAGGAATGCATTCCCTGCAATGCTCCTGGAGTTGGATGGCGTGCCTCAACAAAGGACAGGCGAAGCTCACGGGTTTGCGAGCAGCAAACTATCGGTCTTGCGCAAGCATCCGATCTTCGCAGATCTCGAGCCTGAAGCGTTCGAACAGCTGTGCCGGTACGCCAAGCATGCAACCTTGAAACGGGGCGCCACGCTGTTCTCCAAGGGGGACCCTGGCGTCAGCCTGTATGCGGTCATTTCCGGCACCGTGAAGATGAGCATCTCCTCGTCCGAGGGCCGCAACGCGATCCTCAATATCATCGGACCCGGCGAGATTTTCGGCGAAATGGCGCTGCTCGACGGAGGTTCGCGATCCGCCGATGCCATCGCCAACAGCAATTGCGAACTCTTCGTCATCGACCGGCGCGAGTTCATCCCCTTTGTGAAGAGCCAGCCGGCGCTGGCGATGAAATTCATTGAATTGCTCTGCGAGCGGTTGCGGCGGACCAGCGACCAGGTCGAGCAGATCATTCTTCTGAATCTGCCGGGGCGGCTGGCGAGCGCGTTGCTCCGCCTGACAGAGAAGAACAAACTCGAGCCGCAGGGACGAACCATCGCGATTACCCAGCAGGAAATCAGCGAAATGGTCGGCATGACGCGGGAAAGCATCAACAAGCAATTGCGGGCATGGGCCGCGCGCGACTGGGTACGCCTCGAGCATGGTGCGATCGTCGTGCTGAAAGCCGAGCCGCTGCAGACGCTGGTCGAAGCGGGTGCGTCCGACGACGGTGATTAGGATATCCGCTCAGAAGTGCGTGAAATTCCTGCCGGTGTGAACCAGTTCACACGTCGCCTGACCGTGCGGCGGTAATCACGTCTCTAGGGATAACATCCGTCGCTGGAGGCGTTCATGCATAGCCCGCCAAGTGAGCAGCCCCGAGACTATCAGGGGGCCTATCGGAATCTCGACGTCAGGTTCTATGCAATTCCGGTCTTCATCATTGTTGCGCTGATAGGCTTCTTCGTGAGCCATCCTGAAGCATCCAGATGGGTATCGGGTGCAGTTCAGGCGGAGTTTTCCGGCTCAGGCCAGGCGGCAAAGCCGGTCGGTGAAGTCCGGACGATCAAGGTCAATTGAATGACGCGCGTGATCGCCCCCGGGGGAGTTGGCTAAAGGCCGAACACCGCCACGGCGCGGATCGGCGAAGCCGTTCCCTCGCGCCACTTCATCGGCAGGCCGATGAAGGTGAACTGCCCCTGACCCAGCAGGGCCTCGAGATTGCAAAGGCTTTCGATATGCGTGATGTCGAGGTCGAGGCAGGCCTTGTGAACCAGCGCGTTCACGGCGCCTTCCGGGCCCGGCCGCATCGAGTCGATGCCGAAATGCACGACCCCCTGACGCGCCAGCCACTCGGTCGCCGCGACATTGACGCCTGAATTGTCGCTTGAATACTCCTTGCGCGGGAAGGTGCGCTCGTGGTGACCGGTACAGAGCAGGACGGTACCGTCCCTGGGAACCGAAACGCCGGCTTTTGCCACCGCCGCCTGCAGATCGCCCGGCGTAATCTCTGCGCGTGGCGCGATGTGACGCAAGTCGATACAGATTCCCGGCACGATACATTTCTCGAGCGGGTATTTGTCGATGGAAATGCCGCTTTTGCCGAAATGCCTGGGCGCATCGATATGGGTGCCGGCATGGTCCACCATCGAAATGAACATGGATGCCAGCCCGTGGACATTGCCTGACTCGGCAAAGGACTCTTCGTGCGTCTTCCAGACGCCGTGCATGACGGGCGGGTGGCCGGGATAGCTCGGGGTGCGATGATAGAGCTCCCGGCTGAGGTCGACGATCTTCACACGAAACCTCCGGCTGCGAAACGACGCATCGCTAGAACCCGAACGCCCTTGGCAGCGCCAGCGACAACCAGGGCACATAGGTCACGATCATCAGCACCGTAAACATCACGTAGTAGAATGGCCAGATCCCGCGCATCACCTCGTCGACGGAAACCTTGCCGATGGCACACCCCACGAACAATGTCGTCCCCACCGGCGGCGTCAGTAGGCCGATGCCGAGATTGAGCAGCATGACGATACCGAAATGCACGGGATCGATGCCAAAGCTCTTTACCACCGGTAGCAGGATCGGGGTACAGATCAGCAGCAGCGGGGCAAGATCGAGCGCGGTTCCCAGCACCAGCAGCATGATGTTCAGCCACATCAGCAACACGTATTTGTTGCTCGAGATCGCGACGAAGAACTCGGTCATCTTCGCGGGCATTTGCATCAGCGCGGCGACATAACCGAAGCACGATGCGGTAGCTACCAGGGTCAGCACCATCGCTACCGTTTGCAGCGTCTTGTAGACCAGCAGCGGCAGCTCGGACCATTTGTAGTCGCGATAGATGAACATGGTGACGAAGAACGCCCAGACGCAAGCGACCGCGCCGGCCTCGATCGGCGTAAACACGCCGGTGAGGATGCCGCCGAGCACGATGACGAGCGTCACGATCCCCCATACGGCTTCGCCCAGCATCCTCACGGCCTGGCCGATCGGCACCGGCTCTCCCTTGGGATGCTTGTCGCGATAGGCATAGAACAGGCAAAGCAGCATCAGGGAGAAACCCAGCAGCAGGCCAGGCAGGACGCCGGCGAGGAACAGGCTGGTGATCGAGACCACACCGCCTGTCGCCAGCGAATAGATCACGGAGTTGTGGCTCGGCGGGATGATGATGGCCTGCAGCGAGGCGCTGATGGTGACGTTGGTGGCGAAGACGCGTGGGTAGCCCTTGGCAGCCATCTGGGGGATCATGACCGAGCCGATTGCGGACGTGTCGGCCACCGATGAACCGGAAATGCCGCTCATGATCGTGGTTGCAAGAATGTTCACTTGCGAGAGGCCGCCGCGCATCCGCGTGAAGCCGACGACGACGGCGGCGAAATCGACCAGCCGCCTGGCCATGCCGCCTTCGGCCATGATCGCGCCTGCCAGCACGAAGAACGGGATGGTCAGCATCGAGACCTTGCCGACGCCGCTGGCGAATTGCTGCATGACGGCGCCGACCGGCAGGTCGATCCAGAGCGCGCCGACCAGGGCCGAAAGCGCCAGCGCGTAAGCGATCGGCATGCCGATCGCGAAGAAGAGACACATGCTGAGCAGGAGGACTGCGATATCCATGGCGGTTACTCGACCGGTACGTGGGCGTCGGCGCCGTCACGTGGCGGCGGGCCAATCGTCAGGCGCTCGACGACAAACAGAAGCATCATGGCGCCGCTGATCACGATAGGCAGGTAAGTGATGCCCACCGACAACCACGGAAACTCGTCGACGGAATTGTCCCAGGTCGTGCGTACGAGCTTCATGCCCCAAACCACCATGAACACGGCGATCACGCCCATCAGGATTTCGCTCAGGAACAGCGAACCGCGGCGGAGCAGCGGCGGTAGCAGATCGGTTCCGACCGTCATGTTCATATGGATCCGCTGACGGTAGCAATTCGCCGCGCCGATAAAGGTGATGGCGACGGTCAGTAGCACGGCCATCGGCTCGGGCCAGGACGAGGCACTGTTAAGGACATAACGGGTGTAGACCGCCCAGGGAATAACGGCAGAGACCAGCACAAGCGCGACGCAGGCGACTGCGGCACCGGTCCAATAGACCATATCGACGACACGCCGGAAAACGCCGGCTCCGGAATCGGGCATCTCGACCTCAAAGGGTTTGGCGGGCGGCTGGAGGAGTGGCCGGGTCCGCAAGGGCCAGGCCACTCCTCATTTGTGTGGCGGGCTACTGGACCGCTTCGATGCGCTTGACCATGGCGGCATACTTCGCGCCATACTTGTCCCACACCGGCTTGACCGCATCCTGGAACGGCTTCTTGTCGATGTCGGTGATGATCTCGGTGCCGGCCGCCTTCATTTTATCGATGGCCGCGTTCTCGGCTTCGTACCAGAGCACGCGCTGCTCGGCCTGCATTTCCTTCGACAGCTTCTTGATCAGCGCCTGATCTTCCGGCGACAGCTTCTGCCAGGAAATCTTGGAGAACACCACAAGTTCAGGGATGATCAAATGTTCGGTCATCGTGAAGTACTTGGCGACCTGATAGTGATTCTGCGCCATGAACGACGGCGGATTGTTCTCGGCGCCGTCGACAACGCCGGTCTGCATCGAGCTGAAGACCTGATCGAAGCCGAGCGCTACGCCGTTGCCGCCCAGCGCATTCATCGTATCGACGAACAGCGGATTGCCCATCATCCGGACCTTGAGGCCCTTGAGGTCGGCCATGGTGCGGATCGGGCGCTTGTTGTTGTAGACGTTACGCGAGCCGGCGTTCATCCAGCACAGCGCGATCAGGCCGGTCTTCTCGTTGGCGGAGATCTTTGCCAGCAACTCGTCGCCGATCTCGCCGTCGATTACCTTCTCCATGTGCTTGGAGTTGCGGAAGACGAACGGCATGTTGAAGACGTTGACATCGTCGACGACAGGGCCGACGGCGCCGACCGAGATGCGGGCGATCTGC
The DNA here is from genome assembly GCA_029946075.1 of bacterium. Classification (GTDB taxonomy): domain Bacteria; phylum Pseudomonadota; class Alphaproteobacteria; order Rhizobiales; family Xanthobacteraceae; genus Bradyrhizobium. The sequence continues at coordinate 13,927 of JAQSDT010000589.1, forward strand.
AGCGCGCCGAGCTGCGCCTGCTCGATCATTTCCTTCTCGCCGCCGAGCTGCATCGACGGGAACATCTGGATCGTCAGCCGGCCGTTGGTGGCGGTTTCCAGCTTCTTGCCCATGCGGACTACGGCTTCCACCGTGGGATAGCCGAGCGGATGAACGTCGGATGCCTTGATCACCATCTTGGTTTGAGCAAAGGCTGAAGACAGCGGTGCTGCCGTGGTCGCCATCGTGGCGCCGAGCCCCGCACTCAACTTGATAAAGTCGCGGCGTTTCATGTTTCCCTCCTGTTGATGTTTTATCGTTATGTGAACGTCCGAAATTCTAGGCTTGCTGGTCAAAATACTCCGGATTGATGTTTTTCGTCGCCGAGATGTTCTCGAGGAGATTTTCGAGGTGGCGTTCCATGGCCCGCCTGGCGCCTTCGGCGTCGTGCGCCTCGATCGCAGCCAGGATGGCTTCGTGCTCGACGATCACCATCGGAATGCGCCCGCGCTGCGGCAGCGTAAGCCGGCGATAGCGATCGACATGCACCTTCACCTGCTGGATGTATTTCCAGATTCCGGGATAGCCGGCGACGTCGGCCACCGTAGCGTGAAACATCTCGTCGGCCTGGTGGAAATCGTCGCTGCTGCCGGCGGCGCTTGCCTCTCGTTGACGTTCGAGGATCGATTGCAGCGCCAGGATCTGGCTCGGTGTAGCGCGCTCCGCCGCCATGCGCGCGGTGGTTTCTTCCAGTGCCCTGCGGATGATGATGGCCTCCGGGAGTGCCGCCACCGGAATGCGTGACACGAAGATGCCGGACTGGGGATAGATCTCCAACAGTCCTTCATCTGACAGTTTGAGGATAGCCTCACGCACGGGCGTGCGGCTGACGCCGTAGGAAAGTGCAATCTCGGCTTCCGAAATCGCCTCTCCGGGCCGGCGTTGTAACGACACCAGTTCGCCGCGCAGGTCGGAATAGATCTTCGAAGCAGCCGTGGCCGTGCGCGGCCGGCCGCTGCGGCGGGTGCCGGCGGGAATTCGGCGAGCCTTCGGCTCGGTTTTTTTCGAAGCGCGTGCGGGCAAGTGCGTTTCCTCAATTGATATATTAGTATATGAATTGAGAATGGCAACCGGAAATGCCGTCGGTAGACGGTTTGCACGGGCATCTGCGCGCGACCGCGAGAGGTCGTGCTTCAACCGCGGTCCGGCGCTAGCTGCGAACAAAGCCGGCTTGTTCGCGCAGGTTTCGCTGTCCTGCTGCGATCAACAGGTCGATCAGGCGTTGGGCTTGGGCCGCATGGACAGCGGTTCTCGCAATTCCGGCCGTGTACATGGTCGCAAGTTCGCAACCCGGCGGCAGTGCTCCGGACAGAACCACGCCTGATGTGCTGATGATTTCGGTGGACTGCGTGCAGCCGATCGGACGTTGTGCGGTGGACGCCGCGAGCTCACGCATCGCCGTGGCGCCGTTCGGAAAAATCCGGAGCCGGCTGGCGACCTGATTCGCAACGCCGATCTGATCCAGCACCTTTGCGACGTGAATGCCGGCGGTCGAGGCCTTCGTGTCCGGAACGTAGATCGCATCGGAAGCGAGCAGTACCTCTCGCAAGCTGGCGGCATCCTTCGCCGTCACCTGCGGATCGTCGGCGCGAACGGCTAGGGCGGTTTCGACCAGCCCGATATCGGCCGTTGAGGAGTCGAAAATCAGATTCTCATCCGTCAGTTTTGCCAGGAGCGCCGCAGTCAGAATAACCAGATCGGTCGGTGTGCCCTTGCGCAGTTTGTCGGCCATCAGGCCGACCGCGCAAAACTCGCCTTCGATGTCGAAGCTGGTCTCGGCCTTGAACGCGGGCGCAAGGCTCCCGACCAGACCCTGCGCGGCGCCACCGCTCAAAATGCTGATATGGCTCACGTGGTCAGTTCCATCGCCGCAATGATCCGGTCGCGGGTGATCGGCAGGTCGCGCACCCGCACGCCGAGCATATCGAACAACGCATTGGCGATGGCCGCCGTCACCGGGCCGTGCGCCGCTTCGCCGGCGCCGACCGGATCGATCTCCGGACGCTGGATCAGTTCGACCTCGACGTCAGGCACCTCGCTGAAACGCAGGATCGGATATGTCGTCCAGTCGGTGCTGGTGATGCGCTCCCGGTCGAAGCGGACGCGTTCTTTCAGCGCCCAACTGACGGCTTGAATCGCCCCGCCTTCGATCTGGTTGATAACGCCGTCCGGATTGATCGCTTCCCCGACATCGACGGCCAGCGTCAGTTTGCGAACGCTGACCTCTTCCTCACCCGCGATCTCCGCAATCGCGGCGCAATAGGCGCCGGTGTTCTTGTAGCGGCCGAACCCGATGCCGTAACCGATGCCCGGTTGCCGCTCGGGCTTCCACTTCGCGCGCCGCGCCGCGGCCCGGATGACGTCCCTGGCCCGTTCATCCCGCAAGTAGCGCAGCCGGAACGCGACCTGATCCTCGCCGCGCCCGGCGGCGATCTCGTCGAGAATCGATTCGATCGCGAACACATTGCCCTGCCCACCGAGGGTCCGCAGCGCTGAGGTGCGGAGCGGCATGGTCTTCAGCCTGTGGCTTTCGATCTTCCAGGACGGAAAATCATAGAGCGGGATCGAGTTGCGATCCCCGCCACCGCCATTGGCCTGTGGCGGGTTGGTCGAGATCATGCGCGGAAACGGGTCGGTCAGTTCGTATCCTGCGAGCAGGGCGGGCAGGGCCCCGCGCCCCGGCCGCGCCACATGACCGTTGCCCCAGATCGCATGCCGCCAGCCGACGATGTCGCCCTGCGCATCGAGATCGGCTTCGATCTCGATGGCCATCGCGGCGCCGAAAGGGCCATCCGCCATTTCGCCCTGGCGCGACCATTGGACCCGGACCGGCCGGCCATCACACGCCCTGGCGAGCAGCGCCGCATCGAGCGCAACATCGTCGGTGCCATTGTGTCCGTAGCAGCCTGCGCCTTCCATATGTTCGACCGTGATATTCTCGGCCGGCAGCTTCAGCACCAGCGCCATGTCGGTGCGAAGCAGGTAAACTCCCTGGCTGTGAGTCCAGACATGCAGGCGGTCGCCATTCCACTGTGCCATCGCGCAGGACGGGGCGATTGAGGCGTGCGCGATGTAGGGCCGGGTAAACTGCCGACGGATCGTCCGCGCCACGGCCGCCGGCGATGCTGTTACCCTGCTGTCGATGACCGTCGATTCCACGGGCTCGTTCTTCAGAAATGAAGCCAGATCGTTTTCGTCTGGCAGCGGCTCGCCGCCGGACCAGGTTGCGGCTTTGCGGAGCGTATGGAGCGCGGCTTCGGCGCCGTGTTCAGTTTCGCAGACGACGCCCGCAAAACTGCCGTCGCGCACTACGGCGATCAGACCGGGGATCGAGCGGGCCTTGTCCTCATCCAACCCCGTCAGCTTCGCCTGCGCGCGGTCCGGACGCAGCACGCGCCCGTGCAGCATGCCGGGCAAGATCTGGTCGTGAATGAAGCGCGGCTCTGCAAACACCTTGTCAGGAATGTCGATCCGTTGCGTCGAGGTTCCCGCAAGCGCGCGACGATTGGCCGTCTTGGGGATTGCGCCCGGCGTCGCATCGCGATCGAGCGAGACCTCGTCGGCAAGCTCCCAGTAACTGGTCCTGACGTTTCCAGGTCCTGAAATGGTGCCGTCCGCGATATCGAGCGCATCGATATCGACGCCGAGGCGTTCCGCCGCCAGCTGCAGAAAGATCTGCCGGACTTCGGCGCAGGCGTGGCGCAGGGCGCGGCCTGATTGCTGGACCGAGAGGCTGCCCGAGGTGACGCCTTCATTGGGGCTTGAGGCCGTCGAGGCGCGAACCATCTCCACGCGCGACAGGTCGACGTCGAGTTCGTCAGCCGCGATCTGGGCAAGCGCCGTCACGATACCTTGTCCGAGTTCGACCTTGCCCGGGGAAATCGTCAACTGTCCGCTGCTCGAAAACTTCAGCCACGACGACAGCTTTGGATTCGCCGCGAGGTTCACCGGTAAGGTAGGGGAGGGCTGGTTCATCGTGCGGCCATCTCTTCCGCCGCGCGCAAGACGGCGCGTACCATGCGATTATGCGAACCGCAACGGCACAGATTGCCGTCGAGCGCCTCCTTCACTTCCCGGCTGGTCGGTGACGGATTTCGCTTCAGCAGCGCGGCTGCAGTGACGAGAATGCCGGAGACGCAATAGCCGCATTGCAGTGCCTGCTCGGCGATGAAGGCGCGCTGCAGCGGGTGGGGCCGTTCGCTCGTCCCCAGTCCCTCGAGCGTCGTGACGTCCTTGTCCGCTACCGACCACAATGGCGTGTCGCAAGCGGATACCGCGAGATCGCCAACAATAACATTGCAGGCCCCGCACTCGCCTGCGCCGCAGCCGAAATGTGCGCCTGTGATACCGAGTTGCGAGCGCAGAATATCCAGCAGTGTCCGGTCGGGATCGGCGTCGACTTCCGTCTCGGCGCCATTGAGGCGAAAGCGAACGCTTGGCATTAAAGGCAAGCCCTTATCTGCCGCTCGTCACTGCGGCTTGTCGAATTTCCTGACGACCTCGGCCCATTTCACGATATCGCCGCGCAGGAATTTATCGAATTCATCCGGGGTCATCGACATCGGAACCGCACCCTGCTGCGTCCACTGCCTGACGATGTCGGGCCGCTTGACCGCCGCATTCACCGCGGCGTTGAGCTTCTCGATCACCGGTTTTGGCGTCCCTGCAGGCGCCATCAAGCCGAGCCAGATGGTGGCTTCGTAACCGGGAATGCCCGCCTCGATCACCGTCGGCGCGCCCGGCAAAACCGTCGAGCGCGTTTTGCCTGTCGTAGCCAGCGCGCGCACCTGTCCTTCCGCGATGTTGGGAGCCATTGCCGGTACCGCATCGATCATCATTTGCACCTGGCCGCCGATTACGCCGCTGCGCGCCTCGCCGCTGTTGCGGTAAGGCACGTGCACGACATTGATGCTGGCCATGGCTTTGAACAATTCGCCGGCCATGTGATAGGGCGTGCCCTGGCCCGAGGAGGCGTAGTTCAGTTTTCCGGGCTGCGATTTGGCGAGCGCGATGAACTCCTGCAGGGTTTTAGCCTGCACGGACGGATGAATCACGATGACGAGATCGGAATAATTGACCGGGGCGATCGGCGCGAGGTCGCGCATCAGTTCGTATTTGCGCTGCGGAACCAGCGACTCATTCGCGGTCTGGGTGTTCGACATCATCAGCAGCGTATAACCGTCGGGAGCCGCGTTGGCGGCTTCCTGCGTCCCGATGACGCCGCCGGCGCCCGTACGGTTCTCGACGACAAAGGGCTGGCCGAAATTTTCCTGCAGGATGCTGCCGATCTGGCGGGCGGTGACGTCGGCGGGTCCGCCGGCGCCAAACGGCACGATTATCTTCACCGGCCTCGACGGATAGTCCTGTGCGTTCGACGCGGAGCCCAACATCGGCATCGCAAGCATGGCAATCGCCACCGCCAGCGCGGTTCTTGTGCCTGTCATTTCGCTCCCCGAACTCGTCTTCTGTTTGTTGTTGCCGACTTTAGCTGCAACCCGGTTCGGCTGTCGACGAAAGAGTGGCTGCAAACCATAGGAATATTAGCTAGTCTTCGGTGTACCGACCCAACAAGAACGAGCCGTTCGCTGGCAACCGGCTGATGGAAACGCCCATGATCAAATCGATGAACAGATCGATCTCCAGACGCCGTATGCTGGTCGGAACGAGCGCGCTGCTCGCAGGCGCAGCATTTTCCACACGCGTGCTGGCCGCTGCACCACCGCCGGAACCGGTGACGCCGGAACTGGTCGAAGCGGCCAGGAAGGAAGGTCAGGTGATCTATTACACCTCGACCGATTTGCCGGTTGCGGAAAAGCTGGCGAAGGCATTCGAGGCAAAATATCCCGGTATTGCCGTCCGCGTCGAACGCACCGGCGCAGAGCGCGTGTTCCAGCGCATCGGCCAGGAATATTCGAGCAACATTCGCGCCGTCGACGTGGTGAATTCGTCCGACGCTGCGCACTTCATCGTCTGGAAGCGAGACGGCATTCTGGCGCCCTTCGTGCCCGAGGATGTCGCCAAATTCTATCCCGATGAACACCGGGATCCGGACGGCCAGTTCGCGAGTTTTCGCGTCTGGCTCAGCATCATCGCCTACAACACCAATATGGTGAAAGCGGACGACGCGCCGAAGAGTTTCGCCGATCTGCTGGATCCCAAATGGAAGGGCAAGATCGTCAAGGCGCATCCCGGCTACAGCGGCACCATCATGACCGCGACCTATCAGATGCAGCGCGATCTCGGCTGGAGCTTCTTCGAACAACTCGCCAAACAGAACATCATGCAGGTGCAGTCGTCGGCCGATCCGCCGAAGAAGCTCGATCTCGGCGAGCGCGCGGTGATGGCTGATGGCAACGAGTACAATATCTTTCAAATGAAGGAAGCGGGTCGCCCTGTCGAGCCGGTCTATGCCGCGGAGGGCTCGCCGCTGATCATCGGGCCGAACGGTGTCTTCAAGGATTGCCCGCATCCGAAGGCCGCGCGGCTGTTTCAGTCCTTCAGCCTGAGCCGGGAAGCGCAGCAGCTCATCATCGACGTCGGCGGTCTTCGCTCGGTGCATTCGCAAACCGTCGAGAAGGCGGGACGAAGGGCACTCAAGGACATCAAGACCATGAAGGACAACGCCGCGGCGGTGGAGAAGCAGAGCGACGCCATCAAGGCGCGTTACACCAAGATCTTTCGCGTCTGACACGAATGAATCCCGGGTTGCCGCAAATTTCGGTCGCCGAAGCGCTGGCCGAAAAGATCGTCGCCTTGAAGCCGGGCGTGCTGCCGGCCGCGACTTCGCGCAAATGCGAGGATCTGCTGATCGATGTTGTCGGGCTCTGCATCACTGCGCGCAGCGAGGATTACGTCAGGAGCGCTCTCGCGGGGAGCGACGATGACGGCCCCTGCACGGCGATCGGTCACCCGCGCACCCTGACCGCCGCCGGCGCGGCGTTCGTTAACGGCACCGCGGCGCACGGCGAGGATTTCGACGATACGTTCGAGGGTGGTCCGGTGCACGCGGGGGCCGTGGTCGTACCGGCGGTACTTGCGGCGTGCGAACGGCATAATCCTGATGGCCGCATGGCGTTGATCGGGATCGCCGTCGGCACGGAAGTGCTCTGTCGTCTGAGCCTCGTCGTGCCGAAGGCAGTGCATAAAGCGGGCTTCCACCCCACGGCGGTCTTCGGCGCGATGGGCGCCGCCGCCGGCGTCAGCGCGGCCCTCGGCCTCAACGCCAGGCAGATTGTCGATGCGCTGGGCGTCGCCGGCAGCATGGCCGGTGGCATTATCGAGTATCTGGCAGAGGGGGCCTGGACCAAGCGCCTGCATGCCGGATGGGCGGCACAGTCGGGCATCCGTGCCGCGTTGCTGGCGCGGGGAGGCTTTGTCGGGCCGCGCACGGTGTTCGAGGGGGTACATGGCCTGTTTCACGGCTTCGCCCACACCACCAAGGGTGATTACGATGCGTTGACCGGCGATTTCGGTACGCGTTGGGTGACGGATACGCTGGCCTTCAAGCCATATCCCTGCGGAACGATGGCGCAGCCCTATATCGATTGCGCGCGCCGCCTGGCTGCGCGTGGCATCAAGCCGGAGGATGTTACCTCTATCGTTTGCGAGGTCGCGGAAGGCACGGTGCATCGGTTATGGGAGCCGCTGGCCGACAAGCAGCGCCCGCCCAACGGCTATGCCGCGAAATTCGCGGTGCCGTATCTGCTGGCGGCCGGCTTCGTACACGGCGGTGTCGGGCTCGGCGCATTTACCGAAGGCGCGATCCGCGACGCGCGCGTGCTGGCACTCGCAGCCAAAGTGAAATTCGTGATCGATCCGGACAATCCCTATCCGAGCAACTATACCGGCCATATCAGCGCGACGCTCGGGGACGGCAGCGTCGTCGAGGAGCGGCAACCTCATCTGCGTGGCGGCGCCCGTGAGCCTCTGACGCGGCAGGACGTGATCGACAAGTTTCGTCTCAATGTGCAGCACGGCGGCTGGAGCGCATCGCAAGGCGAGATGGCATTGAAACTGTTGGCAGGACTTTATGATAGCCGCATCGATCTCTCATCATTGCGCGGATAGCAGCACATGAGCCAGGAAATAGCCGGCAAGGTCGCGATCGTCACCGGCGCCGGACGCAATATCGGCCGGGCCATCGCACTGACCCTGGCGGAAGGCGGCGCATCCGTCGTGGTAAATGCCCGCAGCAACCGCGCCGAGGCCGAGGCGGTGGTGCGAGAAATCGAGGATGCGGGCGGCAAGGCGCTCGCTCATATTGGCGACGTCGGGGATGCCAGCGCAGTACTGAAAATGGCGGATGCCGTCGTGAATCGATTCGGCCGTATCGATATCCTCGTCAACAACGCCGCGCTGCGTCGTGAAAAGTCCTTCGCCGAGATGGACTACGCAGCATGGCGCGAGATTCTCGACGTGACCCTCGACGGCACGTTTCATTGCGTGAAGGCGTGTCTTGCGGCACTGCGCCAGTCCGGCGCCGGGACCATCGTCAATATCGGCGGTCTCAGCGCCCATACGGGCGCCAAAGATCGCGCGCATGTCGTCACCGCAAAAGCCGGCATCATCGGCTTCACCCGGGCGCTCGCCCACGATCTGGCCGATGACGGCATCACCGTGAATTGCGTGGTCCCGGGCCTGATCGGGACGCCGCGGCCGAAAGACAAGCCGGAACCGGCGCATCATCTGACGCATCAGACCATCACCGGCGAGCGCGGGCGTCCCGAGGACGTCGCGGCAACCGTGCGGTTCCTGTGCGGGCCGGGGGCTCGGTACATTAATGGTCAGGCGATCCACGCCAATGGCGGTGCCTATTTAGGCGTCTGATGCATGGCATTCGTGCTGTTTTCGCCGGGGTATTTGCGGACATGGCCTCTCGGCGGACGCGATATTTGATGTTACTCATCAAGCCATGAACCAGCACGCCAAGATCGATATCCGCCACTCCACCTGTCCGCATGATTGCCCGTCGGCCTGTGCGCTCGACATCGAGGTGATCGATGGCCGATCCATCGGCCGGGTTCGCGGCTCCAAGCAGCAGACCTACACGGCAGGCGTTGTCTGCGCCAAGGTCGCGCGCTACGCCGAGCGCATCCATCACCCCGAGCGGTTGCTTTATCCGATGCGCCGCACCGGGCCGAAGGGCTCCGGCCAGTTCGCACGGATTTCCTGGGACGAGGCGCTGGACGAGATCGCGGCCCGCTTCGACAAGGCCGAGCGGGAATTCGGCGCGCAGTCGGTCTGGCCTTATTATTACGCCGGCACCATGGGACTCGTGATGCGCGACGGCATCAATCGCCTTGCGCATGTGAAGAAATATTCCCGCTTCTACGGCACGATCTGCGCGACCATCGCGCGGATCGGCTTTGCCATCGGCACCGGCAAGATCGCAGGCGTCGATCCGCGCGAGATGGGCGTCTCCGATCTCGTCGTGATCTGGGGTACCAACCCGGTCAACACCCAGGTCAACGTAATGACGCACGCCTCGCGTGCCCGCAAGGAGCGCGGCGCGAAGATCGCGGCGATCGACGTCTACAACAACGACACCATGAAGCAGGCCGACGTGAAGATCCTGCTCCGACCGGGTACCGACGGCGCCTTCGCTTGCGGCGTCATGAACGTGTTGTTCCGCGAGGGCTATGCGGACCGCGCCTATATGGGTCGCTACACCGATTGCCCCGAGGAGCTCGAGACGCACCTTGAAACGCGCACGCCGGAATGGGCCTCGAAGATTTCGGGTGTGCCGGTCGAGGAGATCGAGGCCTTCGCCCGTCTCGTCGGCCAGACCAGGCGTACCTACTTCCGCCTCGGCTACGGCTTTACCCGCAGCCGCAACGGCGCGGCGCAGATGCACGCGGCGCTGTGCATCCCGGCAGTAACCGGGGCCTGGCAGTATGAGGGCGGCGGTGCGTTCTTCAACAACGCCTCGATCTGGAAGTTCGACGAGTCCATCATCGAAGGCCACGACGCGATCGATCGCGATACGCGCTGGCTCGACCAATCTAGAATCGGCCGCATCCTGACCGGCGACGCCGAGGCGTTGAAGAACGGTCTTCCCGTCAAGGCCATGCTGATCCAGAACACCAATCCCATGACGGTTGCGCCCGAGCAGGCGCTGGTGCGGCAGGGTTTTGCACGCGAGGATCTGTTCGTCGCGGTGCACGAGCAGTTCATGACCGAGACGGCCGCTATGGCGGACATCGTGCTTCCCGCCACCATGTTCATGGAGCACGATGATCTCTATTACGGCGGTGGCCAGCAGCATATTTCGGTCGGCCCGAAGCTGATCGATCCGCCCGGCGAGTGCCGGTCCAACCACCAGGTGCTGCAAGGCCTCGGCCAGCGCCTTGACGCAGTTCATCCGGGCTTCGACATGTCGCCGCGCGAATTGATCGACGCGACGCTCAAGAAGAGCGGCCATGGCGATATCGAAACCCTCGAGGCCGATTTGTGGCGCGATATCCAGCCGGATTTCCGCACCTCGCATTATCTCGACGGCTTTGCCCACGCTGACAAGAAATTCCACTTCAAGGCCGACTGGGCCAACCCGCCGTTCGGCAACCCGGGCCTCGGCCCATGGGCGCAGATGCCGTCGCTACCCGATCACTGGACGATTATCGAGGAAGCCGACGAGCATCATCCGTTCCGCCTCGCGACCTCGCCCTCGCGCAGCTTCCTCAACACCAGCTTCAACGAAACGCCGGGATCGAAGGTGCGCGAAGGTGTCCCGACCGTGATGATGCATCCCGAGGACGCGTCAGCGCTCTCGATCGCCGATGGCGATGCGGTCACGCTCGGCAACACGCGCGGTGAAACCACGCTGAGGGTCAAGCTGTTCGACGGCCTGCGCCGCGGCGTGCTGATCGCCGAGTCGATCCACCCTAACAAGTCCCACATCGGCGGCCGTGGCATCAACATGCTGACCGGGGCCGAAACGGTGGCGCCCGTCGGCGGTGCGGCATTCCATGACAACAAGGTCTGGGTGAAGAAGGCCGCGCCTGTGGCGTAGGCCTTCCTGGTTCTAACCGAGTCAGAATCGGGCTCCGGATTCTTGTGTTAACGCGCTTTCTTCACGCGAAGCGGTATCCGCTTTGCTCGAAAGCGCTCCAATTCCCGCTTGCAGTTCACCGCGATCCTGCCGCAAATGTTCGCCAAACATGGCGAACAGGCGAGCGGGACAATGAACGATATGAGCAGCGTCATCACCGAGAAGCGCGGACAGGCGCTCTGGATCACCATCAACCGGCCGGACAAGCGCAACGCGATCAATGCCGATGTGGTCGCCGGCATCGCGCGCGGCTATCGCGACGCCCATGACGACAAGGATGTCCGCGTCATCGTGCTGACCGGGGCAGGGGACAAGGCGTTCTGCGCCGGCGCTGACCTGCAGAACAGCGGCGCGGCCTTTGCGATGGACTTTTCGCGCCCCAACGTCGATTACGCCGATCTGTTGCGGCTGTCGCAGAATGCCACCAAGCCCGCGATTGCGCGCGTCGGTGGCGTCTGCATGGCCGGCGGCATGGGGCTGCTGTGCATGACCGACATGGCGGTTGCCGCCGATCACGTGATCTTCGGGCTGCCCGAGGTGAAGGTCGGCGTGTTCCCGATGCAGGTGCTCAGCCTGCTGCAGTCGATCGCACCAAGGCGGCTCGTCAGCGAATGGTCGCTGACCGGCGAGCCGTTCGATGCGAAAACGGCGCAGGCCGCCGGTCTCCTGAACTACGTGGTGCCGGCAGCTGAACTGGACGCCAAGGTGGACTGGTTGATCAGCCGCATCGTCGATAAGTCGCCGACCGCCATCCGGCGCGGCAAGTACGCCATGCGCGCCATCGCCTCGATGTCGTTCGACGAAAGCATTGCCTACACCGAAAGCCAGATCGCACTGCTGGCGATGACCGAAGACGCCAAGGAGGGCCTCAAGGCCTTTGGCGAGAAGCGCAAGCCGTCATGGCCGGGGCGCTGATCACGCGCCGACGCGTTGCATACTGACCGAGAACAGCGGCAATCCGAGCCGGCGGCCCGGAGCGCCTCCGGCCGCGGGCTCGCAAACCTCCGTGGTGAAGACCAGAATGTCGCCTTCGGTTGCTTGATCGCGAGGGCTGACGCGAATCGCGATGGTTTGTTCCGTGTCTATCGTCACGTCGTCGATGAAGCGGCCATTGGCAACCACGGTAATTTCCGACGGATGGATCTCGCCGCGCAAGCCTCGTGTCTCCAATTGCAGCACGGCGGAGCCGGAAAATGCGACGCGAATCAGGAATGCCGGCCGCGTCCACCTGAATGGCGCGGCCTCGAATTGTTCGATGGCATGAACGCCCAGAATGGTCTGCTGATCGATCTTGTCGATCGGCGATCGGTCAGCCGCGCCGACGGCTTGCAAGGCAACCGGTGGATTGCGTGTGGACCAGCGCAATTGTTCGACGTGAACGACGCGGCGATGGGCAAGCAGGAATCGCTTCCACTGCAGGGATAGCGGGACGGGCGCATACATCACGGCATATTCGTCGAGGCGCGTCATCGCTGCCAGAAGCCAGATGCGCAACGGCAATCCCCATATGGCTGCGGATACGAACCTCCGGATGATCGGTAACAGCAATTTGGCACTTTCGTGTCGGCGCAGGATTGCACCGATGGCATTGAATACGATCGCCCGGGTGCGATCAGGCGAATGGTTGGCTTCGCTGGTCTGAAACGGCGAGGGGCCAAAATATGCCTCGAAGAAGGCGGGATCGTTTGCCGCGCGGGCTTCGGCTTCGCCCCGAGCGTAATCGGCCGTGTCCTCGTGATGTGGCGCCATCACCGGCAGGTCCTCATGCAGGATCTTCGCCGCCGGGAGCATCACGACAGGTTGGCCGCGTCGATGCATGTGTGCCGAAAGCAGCGGCGGAGCGAACTGGCCGTAGGCAGGCTCGAACGGCCCGGCCTCCTCGAAGGCGTCGCGGCGAATGGCGCAGGCGGTGCGATGCAGACGGGGCCAGGTGGCCCGGCTGGACCAGCCGGCGTGGGTTTCGTCGAACCACCGCTCCAGCAGCCGGGTGACCCGGTGATCGCTACGGCTCTGAACCCTGAAGTTGCATGCCGGGCTGTCCGGACCGCTGTCGATCCATGATGCCAGTGCCGACAGGCTGTCCCGCGCCGGCACGGCGTGAGCTTCGACAAAGAGCAGCCACGGCGTCGTCGCCCTGCGGGCGCCTTCGTTCCAGTAATCGGCATCCCGCCCCGTTGACGGCAACCGCACGAACAGGTCGTGGTTTCGCAGCACGTTGTGCAGACCGGCTTCGTCGAATTTGGCTTCGGGGCCGGCCAGGACGCAAACACGGTAGCGGCCAGGTTCGAGGTCCTGCCCGCGCGTCCAACGCCTGACCCGCTCCACGACATCGCCCCTCAGATCGTAGACCGGGAAAATCACGGTCAGCAGACATGGCTGAGGGGTGGCCGCGGTCATCGGAGCAACTCGGTCGCTGGGCCGACGGCATACAACCCAAAATCAGCCGATTCGCCCGACCACAGCGTATCCGAGAGTGCGAGAACAAACAGCATGATCGGGGCCGAACAGGCCGGCCGTTCGAACTGGCGCAACAATTTGCGCAGGTTGGGAGCCATCGACAGCCGGCCCATCCAGATCACCACGAAAATGACGATGCCGGACATCGACCAGGACGATAATCTTGCTATAACGGCGACAAGCACGTCGACGACCAAGGCGCGTGCAGCCGGATTATGCCATGCTGCGATTATGATCGAAGCGCGCGCGATCCATGATGCTTTCTCGCTTGTGACGTCGTTCACGTATGCCTCGATACCGGTGCCTCCAAGACAAGAGTCCGGATTGAGTTTACCACTTTTCCAGGGAATACCGGGTTGTCCGATCGAGCGGTACGCGCCAGTCAATTAGGCCTTGCAATATCCGACCTTACCGCGGCAGCGGGGCTTTGGCCGCTCTGGACTCGGCTCGGCTGGAACGACATCCTTTACCGCTATCGGCGCTCGACGCTGGGGCCATTCTGGTCGACCGTGAACATCGCGATCACGGTCGTCGCACTGGGATTGGTCTATTCGCAGATACTCAACCTGCCTGTGCAGCAGTTGATGCCGTTTGTTTGCGTCGGGCTGATCGTCTGGGGCTTCATCAGTTCGGTCATGCTGGAGGCCGGCAACCTGTTCTCGGGATCGGAGAG
>JAQSDT010000590.1 GCA_029946075.1 bacterium
GAGCATACAGGTTCAGCGGAGAGCATCCGGCCTTCCCTGCGCGATGGCTTTACGGTTTGCTTCGTGCTCTCCCCGGAGAACGGCTCTTTTGCCTCCGTCATCCGCCGAAGCGGATTTGATGCCAGCACCGCGACATCAGGACCACACGACTTCACCGTACGCTTCATGTGCGTACGTCCCGCACATTCCACGTCCACCGCTCCCCACCGCGCGTTCGTGACGATCGCGAGCGCCCCTCGTAACGGGTGAGTTGCGCGGAGTTAAATCACTGATTTGCCCGACGGGTTAAGCGGAATATTTTCGATTTCGCGGCTTGACGCAATTTCTGAAAATCAGAAGTGATTTGCCCGTCGGGCAAATCGCCTCGTTCAAACCAGGCGACCGGCCCTGCCTTGCGTCAAGCTCCCCGCCCGTTCCGACGCCCGAACGCGAATTCGAACAAAACTATAACGCCATACTAGTTTTGGATTGACAGCCCTCCAAATGTTATGCCCTATAACATCAACGCGCCGCGAGATGCCTGCGCGGCCAGAATCATCATCGGGACAGGGAAACGGGGTCATGACCGACGGTTCTGCGGACGCCAATGCTGCGCGCAACGCGATCGGTATCTCGCATGCCGAGGAGAAGCGGCTCGCCCGCGAATTGTCGCCGCCGGTCGCGTGGCCGACATTGGCATTGGCGCTGCTGTTGCCTGCGACTTTCGCCACCATCGCAACGCTCGGGCTGACGCGAAGTGTTCCGGTATGGGCCTGCACGCCGATCCTGGCCCTGGTGTCCTACGCTCACTACACACTGGTCCATGAAGCCATCCACGGCAATGTCGTGAGCAAGCCGCGCAGCCTTGCCTGGATCAACACCGTGGTGGGTTGGATCGGCGCGCTCGGCATGGGCATAGGCTGGCCGTTCCTGCAGCGGACCCATGTACTGCATCATTCCCACACCAATACCGAGCGCGATCCCGACATCGTGGTGAAGGGCACGTTCGCAGAACTGATGATGAAGTGGGTCCGCAACCTTCGCACGGCCCTGATCCCGCTGTTCCTGATCCGGTACATCGACCCGGCGATCTACAAGCGGATCGGCAGCATTCTCAGCCCCTCCGACATCGCGCAGGTCTCGGCCGTCACGCTCGGTTCACTGCTGCTGCTGCTCGCGGGGATCGCTACCGGTCATGTCGCCGACTGGTTCTTCCTGTGGTTCCTTCCCACCCGACTTGGCGTCCTGATCCTCAACATCTTCTTTCAGTGGCTGCCCCACCATCCGTTCGATCGGACGGAGCGCTACCACAACACGCGCCTCAGCCTGTGGCCGGGCGGCACGTTTCTGACGCTCCAGCAGAACCTGCATTTGATGCATCATCTTTGGCCGAGCGTCCCGTTCTACAACTACGCTCGCCTTTACCGCGCGTTGCAGCTGTTGCTGGTGGCCGAAGGTGTCCGGATCGAAGGTCTCGCACCGAGATCCCGGGCCAGGGGCCGCGAAGCGCCGCGGCCTTGCCCGTCGGCGGAAAGCCGGGACCGGCATCCGGGAGGGCTGTTCTCCCGGTGATGCCCGGGACGCCGGGTACCTTGCCCGCTGCTACCCCCAAGGCCCGCGCGAGGCCGAAGGACGGCCCCACGGGCCGCGGCGCGGTATGGTACCGCGGTTCGCCGGCATCGCACCCATCTGCGCTGCAAGCTGCTGCAACGCCGCGATACGGTTTTCCGTCGAGGGGTGCGTGGTGAACAAATTGTCCATGCCATGGCCCGACAGTGGGTTGATGATGAACATGTGCGCCGTCGCCGGATTGCGTTCAGCTTCGTTGTTCGGCACCCGATGTGCCGCATTGGCGATCTTGCCGAGCGCGGACGCCAGCCACATCGGCTGGCCGCAGATCCGCGCGCCCAAATCGTCGGCGGCGTATTCGCGCGTCCGGCTGATCGCCATCTGCACCAGCATGGCGCCGAGCGGCGCCAGGATCATCATGGCGATCGAGCCGATGATGCCGGGGCCGTGATTGTTGTCGCGGTTACCGCCGAAGAACATGCCGAACTGCGCCAGCATCGAGATCGCACCGGCAATGGTCGCGGTGATCGTCATCAGCAGCGTGTCGTGATTGCGGATATGCGCGAGCTCGTGCGCGATCACGCCGGCGAGTTCCTCGCGGCTGAGTTGCTGCATCAGCCCGGTGGTAACGGCAACCGCCGCATTCTCCGGGTTGCGGCCGGTGGCGAACGCATTGGGCTGCGCCTCATCCATGATGAACACGCGCGGCATCGGCAGGCCGGCGCGTCCGGCAAGCTCGGCCACCAGATGATAAAGGTCGGGCGCGGTGCGCTGGTCAACCTCATGGGCGCCGTACATCGACAGCACCATGCGATCGGAATTCCAGTACGCAAACAGGTTGGTGGCGGCTGCGATCAGCAGCGCGATCAACGCACCGCCGGAGCCGCCGATCAGATAGCCGACGCCCATGAAGAGGCCGGTGAGACCGGCCAACAGAATGGCAGTCTTCAGATAGCTCATTGTCCTCTCCTTGCCGCCACAGCCAAACGCCGCGGACCGGCCCCCCGAAAATAGGAATGGCCCTGCCGGTGCTTCAAGGCGCCGGGGTGCGTCGAGGAGCCGCGCCGATGCCCCGGAACCGCCGAATTCAGCCTGATTACCGAAACTTAATCTGCAGGCGACGGCCGCCTTGCTGGCTCGCAGCGGTTGTCGCCCGCCGGCTTGTACAACGCCAGCGGCGCCGTCTACATTGCCGGCCAACGGGCAGCCACAGGGTGGTGCCCGGCGCGACCGCGAATGCGGCACGTCCGGCAACCGGCTTTCCGTCCAGGAAAAATCGGGAGGAATTTGAGAGATGTTTTCGCATATCATGATC
>JAQSDT010000591.1 GCA_029946075.1 bacterium
CGCCTTGCGCGCATCCATGGCGGACCAGGCGACGCAGAAATCGGTGGCAAGCCCCGCCAGGAACAGGCGCTTGATCTTGCGCGCCTTGAGATAGGCGGCGAGCCCCGTCGTGGTCTTGCCGTCGGCCTCGGTGAACGCCGAATAGCTGTCGACGCTCTTGTTGTAGCCTTTGCGGATGACGAGGCCGGCCTGCGGAATTGAAAGCTCCTTCGACAGCGCCGCGCCGTCGGTGCCCTGCACGCAGTGATCCGGCCACAGCACCTGCTTGCCGTAGGGCAAGGCGACGGTCTCGAACGGCTTCTTGCCGGCATGGGACGTCGCGAACGAGACGTGGCCCGCGGTGTGCCAGTCCTGCGTCAGCACCACGTTGGAGAAACCCCTGGCGATGCGGTTGATGATGGGAACGACCTGCTCGCCGTCCTTCACCGCAAGGCTGCCGCCCGGCAGGAAACAATTCTGCACATCGATGACGACGAGCGCGGACGTTTCATCGGGCTTGATCGGTGCCGCCCGCAGCGTACCGGGAGCGAGAGTTACGACCGCCGTTGCGCCGAGACCTGTCAGAACCAGCCTGCGAGTGAACATGGGGCTTCTCCCGGATGATGTGATCCGGAAGAAAGCTAGTTCGGTGCGGATGGAAGCGGAAGCCCGAAAATTCAGCTGATCTTGCGAATTTCGAAATCAGCCGCGCGGCTGGATTCCGTCGCGCACGGCGCGGAAACGCGGGAACGCCTTGGTCCATTCGTCGCGCGGCGAAGAGCCGATGACGCGCAGCGAGGTCTGCGCACCGAACCGCAGCCACTGCACGATGGTGACGGGCGTGTTGTCCTTGCCGCTGGTGGCTTCGATGCGGGTCTCATAGCCGGGCTGGCCGTCGATGCGGACCGGCTCGGACATCGTGATCTTGCCGTCGCGCACGCCGGGAATGGTGGTGGCGATCTGCTGGGCGAAACGGCCGCGATCCTCGGGGTTTGCCGCGGTCTGGCCGATCAGGCCGATGATCATGAAGGGCGCAACTTCAAAACCGGTCTTCTCGTCGCCGTCGGCGAGGATGAACGCGGCGCCCGGCGCCAGTGTGCGAACGTTCTTGAATTCGGAGAGTTCATTGACCTTGAACGGCAGCATCGACAGCTGCTCCTGCACCGGAACCTCGCCCCGGATCACGGCGGAAGCGAACATCTGGCGCACGGCCTCGTCGGTATAGATCTTCGCGGCGTTCTCCGGCACCTGCACGGCGACGTAGCCGGAGAAGGTCGGACCGGGCAGGATCATCGAGTAGCGCTTCACGCTGCTGGCGCCGTCCTTGGCATTCTCGACGGTGTAATAGGCAAGGCCCGCCGGGGTTTCGATGCTCTCCGGCTTGATGCCGCCGGTGCCGCCGGGATTGGCCTTGAAGGCATTGGAAACCTCGCCGTAAGCCTCGGCGGGCAGGTCGGTCACCAGCACCTTGACGCCCTGGTCCTCGGTCTCGAAGCCGGTGAACGTCTTCGCCTTGTTGAGGCCGACCAGCGGCACCATGCCGACCCTGGCCCCCGTCGGAAACACCGGGTCTGCGGCAAGCGCCTGTGATGCGGAGGCGATGACGACGGCAATGGCGGCGAAATAGCGAAGTGCATTCATGAAGGGGTCTACCGGTTTTGCATGGAGGCCGCTGATGGGTCGGGCCAGTGCTGCGCGCAGTTCGGGTCTCGAGTGATAGGCCGTTCCAGCCGGCCGCCTTTTAGCCGAGTTGATGCCCGGGCAACAGGGCAGGCGATCGTTCCCCCGGACATGGCGGAAACGGCCGCCTTTCGCAGGATTTCGCCCGGTCTCCGAGCTTTTTTGAGGCAATTGCAGCGGCCAAATACCGCGTTGGGCCGAGCGGGCGCTGGCATCTCGCTGGGGCGGTTGCGGCAGGGTCGGGCATTCGCGTTCGATTCCCTGCGAGGGGGCCGGTTGCCGCGGCAAACATTTCGGTTTCGTAAGCTGGAAAAGGCTTGAACCTCGGCCGCCCCGAACTGACACATTCTTTCAAACGTCAGGCTTTTCAGGCCTCAAGGCTGCGTTCAGTCCTTGCAGGCCTAACCCCCCCTCCTATATGAGGCTCATCGTCGCAATATCGCGAGAATTTGAACGTTGGGGGTTCGGTTAGGTGCGCCGTTCAGGGCCCAGCCAACCTGCCGCAGCAAGAAGGATATGAGGACCATGGGAAAGGTCATTGGGATCGATCTCGGCACCACGAATTCGTGTGTCGCCGTAATGGATGGCAAGACTGCGAAGGTGATCGAGAACGCGGAAGGCATGCGCACCACGCCTTCGATCGTGGCCGTCACCGATGATGGCGAGCGCCTTGTCGGCCAGCCCGCCAAGCGTCAGGCCGTGACCAACCCCGAGCGCACGTTCTTTGCGGTGAAGCGCCTGATCGGCCGCCGCTACGACGACCCGATGGTCGAGAAGGACAAGAAGCTCGTTCCCTACAAGATCGAAAAGGCGTCGAACGGCGACGCGTGGGTCGAAGCCGACGGCAAGACCTATTCGCCCTCGCAGGTCTCCGCCTTCATCCTGCAGAAGATGAAAGAGACCGCGGAAGCCCATCTCGGCCAGAAGGTCGACCAGGCCGTCATCACCGTTCCGGCCTACTTCAACGACGCGCAGCGTCAGGCCACCAAGGACGCCGGCAAGATCGCCGGCCTCGAAGTGCTGCGTATCATCAACGAGCCGACGGCGGCGGCGCTCGCCTACGGTCTCGACAAGACCAAGGCCGGCACCATCGCGGTGTACGACCTCGGCGGCGGCACCTTCGACGTCTCGATCCTCGAGATCGGCGACGGCGTGTTCGAGGTGAAGTCCACCAACGGCGACACGTTCCTCG
>JAQSDT010000592.1 GCA_029946075.1 bacterium
GAATTTCGAAGCTGATTGCCCAGCCGTTCCAGCTGCCGGGCAACCGCGTTGAAATCGGTACCAGCATCGGCATCGCGCTGGCGCCCGAGCATGGCACCGACCAGGATGAACTGCTCAAGAAGGCCGATCTGGCGCTGTATCGCTCGAAATCAGCGGGACGCGACTGCTACACCATCTACGATGAGGTGATGTCGGCGGAGCTCGAAGCCCGCAATACTCTCGAAGGCGATTTGCGCGACGCCATCGCGCGCTGCCAGTTCGAGGTGCATTACCAGCCGTTCTTCGACGTCCAGACCGGGCAGCGCAAGGGCGCGGAAGCTTTGGTGCGCTGGCGGCATCCGACCAGGGGATTGATCCCGCCCGACCAGTTCATTCCGCTCGCCGAGGAAACCGGCCTCATCATCCCGCTCGGCGAATGGGTGATCCGGCGCGCCTGCGACGACGCCGTGTCGTGGCCGGCGGGTACCAAGGTCGCGGTGAATCTGTCACCGGTCCAGTTCAAGCAGGCCGAACTGTTCGACGTCATCCAGTCGGCGTTGAAGAAATCCGGCCTGCCGCCGGAGCAACTGGAAATCGAGATCACCGAATCCGTGCTGCTGGAACGGGCGCTGGAAAATCACGCGTTCATCGAGCGGCTCAAGGGCCTCGGCATCTCGCTGGCGCTCGACGATTTCGGCACCGGCTATTCGTCGCTCGGCAGCCTGACGGCGTTCCCGTTCAACAAGATCAAGATCGACAAATCCTTCGTCGCCGACCTGACGCGGAACTACAAGAGCACCGCGATCATCTGTACCATCGTGACGCTGGCCTTCGGCCTCGACATGCAGGTCACCGTCGAGGGCGTGGAGACGCGCGAGCAGTTCGAGCGGCTGAAGTCGCTCGGTGTCAACTTCGCGCAGGGCTATCTGCTGGGGCGGCCGGTGCCGCTGGCAGAACTCGAACGGCAGCCCGATATCTATCAGTCGCACCGCGACGCGGCCTGACGTCACCTCAGCTTCGCCATTCCGAGTTCTTCCGCGACGCGGTCGAGGCCCTGTAGAAGTGCCGGAGCGAGCGGGATGCCGCCGTGAGCGCGTTTCTCCCGCATCTCGGCGCTGCGCTCGCCGGGTACCGAGATCCGCTCCACACCGGGCATTCGCCGGCTGCTGCGGAAATCACGCACCAGAGCATCGACGCTTCGCTTGAACGTAGCGATATCGCCGAAGGCGGCGATGTTGATGGCGGCGATCGCCTGTCCGGTGTTGGTGACGCTGTCGTCGTCGTGGTTGAAGTCGATCACGTCGCGGCCCATCGCGGCGCCGCCGAGCGTGCCGGCCAGGAGGCCGATAATCATGGCAAGGCCGTAACCCTTGTAGCCGGCCTCCATGCCGCCGAGCGGCAGCAGCATGCCTTCGTCGGCGCGCTTCGGGTCGGTCAGCGGCTTGCCTTCGCGGTCGATCATCCAGCCCTCGGGCATGGTCTCGCCGCGCAGCGCCTTGGTCTTCACCTTGCCATAGGCGGCAACGGTCGTGGCCATGTCGAGCACGATCGGCCTCTCGTCGCCGGCGGGAATCGCCGCGGCGATCGGATTGGTCGACAGCAGCATGTCGAGCCCGCCCCAGGGCGGCAGATGGTTGGCATTGCCGACCGCGAAATAGAGCCCGATCATGTCGTGCGCGAGCGGCATGCTGGCGTAGAGCGAGGCGGGGCCGGCGTGGTTGCTGTATTGCGAGTTGACCCAGGCGATCCCTGTGGTGCGCGCCTTGTCGATGGCGATCTCGGCGGCGCGCTTCATCACCAGATGACCCATGCCGTTGTCGCCGTGCAGCACCGCCGTGCCGGGATGATCATGCACGACGCGGATGTCCGGCCGCACATTGACCCCGCCGGCCCTGATGCGCCGCGCATATTGCGGCAGCCGGCTGACGCCGTGGCCGTCCGAACCCTGCAAATCGGCCGTGGCCATCAGCGCCGCCACGGTCGCGGCGTCCTGTGCCGGCAGGCCGAGTTTGATCATCGCCTCTTGAATGAACGCTTTCAGGCGGTCGAAGGTGACGCTCGTTTCAGAAGACAAGATCAGCGCTCCAGTCGTGCCGGCTTGTTTGAAGCTTTTTCTGCACGCGAACCGGGTCCGCTTCGTCGGAAAGCGCGCTAGCCGCCGCCGAACGCCTTGAAGGTGATGATGGTGTGGGTGTCCTGGATGCCCGGAATGACCTGCACCTTCTCGTTGACGAAATGGCCGATGTCGGTGGCGTTGTCGACGTAAAACTTGACCAGCAGGTCGTAATCTCCAGCGGTGGAATAGATCTCCGAGGCGATCTCGGCTTCGGCGAGCGCATTGGCGACGGCATAGGACTGGCCGAGCTTGCATTTGAACTGGACGAAGAAGGGAACCATCGCAAAAGTCTCCGGAAATTGCCGGTCCCAATAGGCCAAAAACCGAAGGCGATGGCAAGCCGACTTGCTGGCAATGGCCGGGCGAGATAGGACAGGCGATGGCCCCTGACACACCAAAATTGCGAGGCCGGCAATGCCGACGCCGATCGCGCTGACCATCGCCGGCTCCGATTCCTCCGGGGGAGCGGGCATTCAGGCCGACCTCAAGACGTTTGCCGCGCTCGGCGTCTACGGCGCTTCCGTGATCACGGCGCTGACGGCCCAGAACACCACCGGCGTCACCGGCATCCACCAGGTGCCGGCCGAGTTCGTCACGGCGCAGATCGATGCGGTGTTCGCCGATCTCGATGTCGGCGCCGTGAAGATCGGCATGGTGGCGCAACCGGCCAGTATTGACGCCATCGTCGCCGGGCTGACGCGCTGGTCACCAAAGCATGTCGTGCTCGATCCCGTGATGGTGGCGACCTCGGGCGA
>JAQSDT010000593.1 GCA_029946075.1 bacterium
TGATGTCCGCGTCCCGCCTTGCCACGCTCGCCGTCGCACTCTGCGTTCTTGCCCCCGCCGCCTACGCGGGCGACGACTATACCGCGGCCGCGAGCCGCGCGCCGACCAGGATCAAACTGTGCGGCAACGCCGACGGCGATCGCATCAAGGCTGCCGCCTGCGCGGACGCCGGCTATGACAAACTCGTGGCCCGCATCGACCGTGCGTTCGATGCCGCGCTGCCCAAAGCGGCGGCCAACATCCGGCCACTGCTGAAGCGCGACCAGGTCTGGTTCAACGAAATGATTCTCGAAGCCGCCGATCTCGTGGTCGAGATGGACGATGCGGATTTACGCGCGAACTTTGCCGAAATGCTGCAGTCCCGCGCCGCGGCGCTCGAGGGCAATGCCGAAGGTTTCGCCCGCGCGGGCATCGCCGGGCGATGGAGCAGCGCGTTCGGCAGCATCGCCGCGACACCGGCCGAGGGCGATGCGTATCGGCTCGCCGTCAACGTCCGCGTCAACTATGGCAGCGACCGACACGCCGAATGCTCGGTCGGCGCGCTCGTCAGGCCCGGCGCCGGCGGTTGGCTGACGGGATCGCTTTTGCCGGGCGAAGCCGCGAAGGCTGACGCCAAATCAGAGCCGAAGAAGCCACCGACGCTGAAGCTGCGCCGCCAGGGCGAGACGCTTCGCGTCGTGATCGTCGCCGACAAGGACGGTTCGTACGACGAACTGCCCGGCTGCGAGTCGGTCGAACAAATCACCGCGAGCTATTTTCCGAACGGCCAGCCGGAGGCGTCAGCCGCCAGGACCGACGCAGCCTTCGTGACGCCGACCTTCGACTGCGCGCGGCCGGAGACCGCGACCGACGAAGAGATCTGCGCCGATCCCGATCTTGCCGACAACGACCAACGGCTCAACCGCGCCTGGAAGGCCTTGCTGCCGCGGCTCGATAATGCAACCCGGCGCACGCTGACCGACGACCAGCGCAACTGGATCAAGAGCCAGGCGGCGCAATTTCCGCAGTTCCTGCACCCGGCCTGGGAAAAGCGCAGCAGCCAGATGCACTACACCACCGACGCCCGCGCCCATGTCGACGGCCTGCAGCGCGAGCGGATCGCCCTGCTCGAAGGTTTTGACGACAAGCGCCCGGGCCTCGCCGGCGTCTGGCTCGCCTACAACGCCGTCCTCAAGATCACCGCCAACGCCGACGGCACCCTGACCGGGCAGGGCTGGAAATGGGAACAGGGCGACTGGAAGGCCGGCTGCGATTACGCGATGACCGGCAAGCTGGTGAAAGGCACCTTCCGCTCCGACGAGGCGCGACAAAATCCCGATACGCTGGAGCGCGATCACGCCAGCCTGATCGTCAACCGGCTCGACGATGCTTTTGCCAAAAAGCGCTGGAAGAAGGACGGGACCGAGGACGAGAGCGCCGACGAGGCCAAGTGCAGGCGCAATCTGTCGAACTCGTCGACCGCGCGGCTGTTTCCCGCGCGCCCCTCGCCGGACATCGACAATCTCGGGGGCTCGATCCGGTAGCGCTCACCCCGTCAGGATCGATTTCAGCGCATCGCGCTCCTCGACGATGAAGTCGAAGAACGCTGCGATGCGCGGGGTCCGGCGAATATCCGGGTGGGTCAGCAGCCGCCAGCTTCGCGTCAACTCGGGAACCGGGCCGAGCACCCGAACCAGATCGGCTTCTGCGTCGCCGAGTGCGGTCGGCAACGGCCCGAGGCCGACGCCGGATTTCACGGCATAGACCAGCCCGAGCACGCTGTTGTTGCGCGCCGCCATCGGCGCGTCGGGTGCGACTTCCTTCAGCCATTTCGCCGTGCGGTGGTTGGCGAGCGTGTCGTCGAAGCCAACCAGCGCGTGACGCGACAGATCCTCGATGCGCTCCGGCTTGCCGCGGCGTTCGACATAGCCGTGGCTGGCATAGACCGCCCACAGCGAGTCCGCGATCTTGCGGCCGACAAGTTCGTCATCCGTATCGCCGGACCGGAACGCGACATCGACCTCGCCCTTCGACAGATCGAGATAGCGGTCGCTGGTGATGAATTCGACGCGAAGATGTGGATGGCGCGCGTGAAAGCGCTCGATCAGCGCCGACTGCGTCATCCGGAACACGATCGGCTCGGGACAGGTGACACGGATCACGCCCTTCAATTCCTGCTCGACGTCGGTCGCCCGTCGCTGGAAATCCTCCACCGACGCCTCGATACGTTCGGCGTATTTCAGCAACGTGGTGCCGTATTCGGTGAGGCGATAGCCGGTGTTCTGGCGCGACACCAGCGGCCGTCCGAGCCTGCGCTCGAGTTCGTCGAGCCGTCGGTGCACCGTCGACTGGCTGGTGCCGAGCGCCTTGCCCGCCGCGATCGTGCTGCCATGCCGCGCCACCGCGAGAAAATACTTCAGATCGTTCCAGTCGAACATGCGCCCATTATGCACTTCTGGGGCGGGGAGTCCCAAACTTGCGGCTCCCGCGGCATCGCCGCAGCACCTAGGCTTCCGCATCGAACCGCACAGTGCTTGACGGAAACAGGGAGTGAAAACATGCGCAGCCATCTTCTTTCGGGCATCGCCCTGCTCGCCGGCCTCGGCCTCGGCGGTTCCGCGTCGGCGCAACAGCACGGCGCTGAGGCACCCGGCATCGCCAAACCCAACATGGTGCTGCAGCAGATCGTCGAGGGATTGCCGAAGGACGACAAGCAGACCGTGCGGGTGATGACGGCGACCTTTCAGCCCGGCGACAAGACCGTCCATCACACCCACCGCTTTCCGGTATCGGTCTACGTCCTCGAAGGCGCCTTCACGCTGGACCTCGACGGCCGGCTGACCGATGACGAGCGGATGATCCAGGACGCGG
>JAQSDT010000594.1 GCA_029946075.1 bacterium
GTTCCAGCGCCGTGATGGTGTTGGCGAAGTCGGGCACTGAGGGGTCGTGAGTGATCGCCGCGATCTCGGCGGCGTGATCGGCGAAGGCCTGCTCGAAGGCCGGCAGGAAATGTTCCGGCTCGATCTCGCCGAATGGCGGCGTCTCGAACGGCGTCTGCCAGGGTTTCAGCAGCGGGTTCGCGCTGGCTGGCGAAGCGGCACCGTTCTGCAGGGCTTCTGACATCGTTTTTCCCGTTTTTGCCGCATTTTCCGCCGGTAAATCCGGTCGAAAATGCTCTGGAATCTGCGGCAATCTATATCACGCGATACGGCATTTTTGGGCCTTTTGCGCTTGATAGTGGGGGCCTTTTCGGAGAGATTGCGGCCCTCAAACAGGACCCCCTCCATGAGCCAGACGCCAGCCTCCACCTCGAGCCGCGAGATCCTCTGGCCGAGCGTCATCACCGTCATTTCGGCGGCGATCCTGATCGGCGCGGAAGTGTTCGGCGCGGCATTCGCCGGCGGCTGGGCGCTGGCGATCCTGTTCGGCCTCGACGACACCGCCGCGCACGTCCTCCAAGCGGTGCTGTTTGCGATCGGCGTGCTGATCATGGCGGCGTTCATCCGCGCCGCGCAGCGCATCGAGCCGTTTACAAGGCGCCGCTGATCCCAGCCGCTGCGCGCGCCTTCGCGCGTTGCAAGAAACCGCTGCGGCACAGGCGCAAACGCGATCGCGCTTCAATCGGAAATCTTAACATCCGTTCATGTATGACGTCGCGCGAGTGCGCGCGTGTGCCGTTGTAAGCACGTGTTAGGGAAACTTATCCTCAACCTAAAAAAATTGTTGCGAAGCGGGATCAAATCACTTATTTCCACCCTGCCCAATTTCGCACGTGCCTGTGGTCGTGTGTCAGTCGGTAGGTATCCGGACAAGAGGCCGGACAGCCGCCAAGGGGACGAAGAACCGAGGGTCGCTTAAGTCAGCCTGAAGAGGTCAAACTTAAGAGGCCAGCATCTCTCTCAAGGGATGCCGTTGAAGGTGACTTCTCTCTTTGCAACCGTGACTGGCAGCCGGAGGCGAACCGGCGCACCCCGCTCTCAACGGGGGACGCGACTTAAAGCAACGACGGATCGGGCTTTTTTGGTCTCTACCGGCAGTCCAACGCCGGCGCGGGCTACTGAAAAGGCTTGTCCTTCATTGCCAGGTGTGCGGGCGGGAAATTCCCAACCAATCCACGGCAGCACAATTCGGTCTGAGTTCGAGGCTGCGTCGCGTCTCCATCGTGCGACTACGCCGACAATCTCATGTCCGGGATCATTTTTGAACGTGTCCCGTCGCTGGGCCGTTTGGGAGGGTGCTTCTATGACTGAACGTATTCAGGAATTCCTGCGCAGCCGCCGCAGCGAGGGCCTCGACACCGAGCCGTGCCTCGTCGTCGACCTCGAAGTCGTGCGCGACAACTACCAGACCTTCGCGAAGGCGTTGCCGGACAGCCGCGTGTTCTACGCGGTGAAGGCAAACCCGGCGCCGGAAGTGCTCAAGCTGCTGGCCTCGATGGGCTCGTGCTTCGACACCGCGACCGTTGCCGAAATCGAAATGGCGCTGGCTGCCGGTGCGACGCCGGACCGCATCTCCTATGGCAATACGATCAAGAAGGAGCGCGACATCGCGCGTGCCTTCGCGCTCGGCATTCGCCTGTTCGCGGTCGACTGCGCCGCCGAAGTCGAGAAGATCGCCCGTGCCGCCCCCGGCGCGAAGGTGTTCTGCCGCATTCTCTATGATTGCGCAGGCGCCGAGTGGCCGCTGTCGCGCAAGTTCGGCTGCGACCCGGAAATGGCGGTCGAGGTGCTCGACCTCGCCAAGCGTCTGGGCCTGGAGCCGTGCGGCATCTCGTTCCATGTCGGCTCGCAGCAGCGCAAGGTGAAGGCGTGGGACCGTGCCCTGTCGATGGCCTCGACGGTGTTCCGTGACTGCGCCGAGCGCGGCATCAGCCTGTCCATGGTCAACATGGGCGGCGGATTCCCGACGCGCTATCTCAAGGACGTTCCTCCGGTCGTGCAGTACGGCCGGTCGATCTTCCGTGCGCTGCGCAAGCATTTCGGCAACCAGATCCCGGAAACCATCATCGAGCCGGGCCGCGGCATGGTCGGAAATGCCGGCATCATCGAGACCGAAGTCGTCCTGATCTCCAGGAAGAGCGACGAGGACGAGGTGCGCTGGGTGTATCTCGACATCGGCAAGTTCGGCGGTCTCGCCGAGACGATGGACGAGTCGATCCGTTACGCCATCCGCACGCCGCATGACGGCGCGGACATGACGCCGTGCGTGCTCGCAGGTCCGACCTGCGACAGCGCCGACGTGCTGTACGAGAAGATGCCGTATCCGCTTCCGGTAACGCTCGAGATCGGCGACAAGCTGCTGATCGAAGGCACCGGGGCCTATACGTCCACCTACTCGTCGGTGGCGTTCAACGGCATCCCGCCGCTGAAGACCTACCACATCTAAACGGCCTCGCTCGAAGGCCTGAACCACGGGAGCCGGTGCGCCGGCTCCCTCCCCGTCATTTGCGATTTTTCTGACAACGCTCGGCGCGGCCTGACGGCCGGTCACGAGCGGGGACTGACGTGCCATGACTGCTTTCCGGAATACCACTGCCGCCCTCCCCCCGAATGCCGCTCCGTTCGCGATCCGTGCCGAGCGGACTTCGGACGTCGCCGCGCGTGAAGCGCTGCTGGATGCCTGCTTTGGCGCTGGTCGCCATACGCGCACCTGCCAGCGCCTGCGCGACGGACGCGCGCCCGCCGAAGGCCACAGCCTGTCGGCGGTGCGCGAGGGCCGGCTCGTGGGATCCGTGCGGTTGTGGCACGTC
>JAQSDT010000595.1 GCA_029946075.1 bacterium
GCTGCGCTCCACCCATCCTACGAATTACGACGAATTGCGGCTTTCGATCTCGCCGCGTTCGATCGTCAGCGTCACGTCGGCAAAGGTTTCCAGCAGCTTCGGATTGGATTCCGTAATCAGCAGCGTGATGTTCTTGTCCTGCGAACGCAGCCGCCGCAGCGCTTCGGCGTAGCGTTGCGCCAGCACCGGCGCGAGACCCTGGAACGGTTCGTCGAGAATGAGCAGTTTGGTGCCCAGCATCAGCGCGCGGCCAAGCGCCACCATCTTGCCTTGTCCGCCCGACACCGATCCGGCCGGGCGGCCGGCGAGTTCCTTCAACTCCGGCAGCACCGAATAGGCGCGTTCCAGCCGGCGTCTGGTTTCCTCGGGCGCGAGCCTGGCGACGCGGCCGGGCAACAAGATGTTTTCTTCCACCGTGAAGGCCGAAAACAGCCGGCGGTCTTCCGGCGCGTAGCCGAGGCCGAGTGCGGGCCGCTTGTGCGGCGCGATGGGTCCGAGGTCCTCGCCGCCGAGCCGCACGGTGCCGCTGGATTCGGTAAAACCCATGATGGTGCGCACCGTCGTGGTCTTGCCGGCGCCGTTGCGTCCGATCAGAGCGGCGCTGGCGCCCGGCTGCAGCGCAAAACTGACGTTGCGCAGCACCGGCGCGCCGGCGATCGCGACGTTGATGTTCTCGAAGCTGAGCATCGGCGTCATATTCCGATCACCTGTTCCCGAACTTTTGGATCGGCCAGCACTTCGGCAGGCGTGCCGACCTTCTGGATCTTGCCCATGTTCCACACCGCGACGCGGTTGGCGTAGCGCTCCACCATGTCCATGTCGTGCTCGACGAACACGGAGGTGACCTTCTCTCTGGCGAGCGCCGTGGTGAGGATGTCCATGATCCCGAGCTTTTCGGACGAGGCGACGCCCGAGGTCGGCTCGTCCATCAGCAACAGCTTGGGCTTGAGCGCCAACGCCAGCGCGATGTCGACCAGCTTGCGCTGTCCTTCGGGCAATTCGCGCGCCTTCCGCTCGGCGTAGGATTTGACGCCGACGAGATCGAGCAGCCGCTCCATCTCGGGTGCTTCCGGCAGATCCGCCAGCGCCGTAAAACCCGACGGGTTGCCCTTCAGTGAGGCCGCCGCCATCAGCATGTTCTCCATCACGGTCTGATCGAGAAACAATTGCGGGATCTGGAAGGCGCGGGCGATGCCGAGTTTTGTGATCGTGCGCGGCAGATGCGCTGTTATGTCGTGGCCGAGGAAGTTCACGGTGCCGGCCTGCGGGCGGAGATAGCCCGTCGAGATATTGAGGAACGTGGTCTTGCCGGCGCCGTTCGGTCCGATGATGGCGAGGTTCTCGCCTTCGTGGACGTCGAGGTCGACGCCGTCGGCCGCGATCACGCCGCCGAAGCGGATTTTTATGCCCTTGGCCGAAAGCAGGATGTTGGCCATCAGTGACCTCCCTGCCGCGGCTGGTTGCGCTGCCGCAGCCCTATCAGCCCGTTCGGCGCATAAAGGATGATGACGATCAGCACCACGCCGAGAATGAGCTGCCAGGCGTCGGCCAGATGCGCCGCTGCATAGAAGCGGACGCATTCGAACATCGCAGCGCCCGCGAACGCGCCGAACGCATGGGCGCCGCCGCCGAGAATCGCGATGAACACGAACTCGCCGGACTTGGTCCAGAAGCCGAATTCGGGCGTTGCGATCTGCTGGATGATCGACACCAGCGTGCCGCCGATGCCGCCGAGCGTTGCCGAGATCACGTAGCCGACCAGCAGCACGCGGCGGGCGGAGGTGCCGAGATATTCCAGCCGCGTCTCGTTGGATTTGATCGCCCGCAGCATGTGGCCGAGCGGGCTTTCGAGATAACGCTGTACGCCGTAGAACGCCGCGATGGCGACGACGAGGCTGATATAGAGAATGACGTACTGGAAGGTTTCCGGCGTGAAGGAATAGCCGAGCAGGCCCGGGCGCGCGACGCGGATGCCGTCGGCGCCGTTGGTGTAGTGGAACATCTTCTCCAGCAGCGACCACAGCACCATCGAGAAGGCGAGGTTGAGCATGCCGAAGAAGATCTCGCGGTAGCGCACCACGAACAGGCCGACGATGAGGCCGATGACGGTAGACGAGATGCCGCCGAGCACGATGTAGAGCAGGATATCGCCGCCGCCGACATATTTGCCCCAGAACGCCGCCGTGTAGGCGCCGGTGGCAAAGAACATCGCGTGGCCGAACGAGACCTGTCCGGCCTGTAACAATAATACGATGCCGAGCACGACAATGCCCTTGGCGAGGATCAGCGCGAACAGCGTCGCCCAGCTCGATACGAACAGCGGCGCCAGCGCGGCGACGATGAAGAAGACGACGGCAACCGCCGTGATCGGTTTGATGCGGCCGGCCATCAGATCTTCCTCACCTGAACCGCGCCGAACAGGCCGAACGGCCGCACCAGCAGCACCAGCACCATCAACAGATACGGCACCAGCACCTCGAATTCCGGCTGGATGTAGATGATGAACGCGCGTGTCAGCCCGATCATCAGCGCGGTCAGCGCGGTGCCTTCGATTTGCCCGAGGCCGGCGGTGGCCGCGACTGCAAAGGACAGCACGATCATGTCCGCGCCCATGCCGGGCACCAGTGACGTCGTCGGCGAGGCGAGGGCGCCGCCCAGCGCCGCAAAGCTCGCGCCGATCACGAAGGTGACGAAGTATACCTTTTTGGCGTCGATGCCGATCGCGGTGGAGATTTCGCGATCCTCGGTCACGGCGAGGATTACGGCGCCAGCCAGCGTGCGGCGCAGGAAGTAGCGCAGGCCGAGCAGCGTCAGCACCGCCACGCTTGGCAGCAAAAT